>CAZVXA010000033.1:0-34427 GCA_964630955.1 uncultured bacterium
ATGTCTGAAGCCAGGGGCATTGCATCCCCTCTCAAACTCTCCCCTTCGGTAACAACCGCCTTCAACTGGTGTTCTCGTTTGGTGGAAAGCGGCACTACCTCAGCCTGAAGCTGACCGATACCCCCTTTAACCAGAAACTGGCTCAGAACAAAGCTTTTGAGATCCAGCGGGACATGGACTATGGGGAGTTTGACCCGAATAACCTGGACAAGTACAAGATTGGGGTAAGCCTTTCAACCGTAGACCCCATTACCCTTGATAAGCTGAAAATCGCCCAGCGACGACCTGTTGATTAAATCTTCCTCGGAATTTGATGGCAAGGCGAGGAAATGACTCAAGTGCGCTAAAACGGATCTAGAGATCGTTTTCCTGTGAGGAATGCCTGTCGTGGTTCAGTCACCCCCCAATCTGCTGACGGCTGATGAGTTTATCGTTCGATACGGCGATGATGCCCGCTATGAGTTAATTGACGGGGAACTGATTGAGATGGAGCCAACAGGACCCCATGAGCAAGTCGCCGCCTTCATCGGGCGCAAGCTGAATGTGGAGATCGATCGCCAGGATGCCCCTTACCTGGTTCCTCATCGTTGCCTGATCCGACTCCTTGGAACAGAGACAGCCTTTCGTCCTGATGTGATTGTGCTAGACCGGACCCGCTTGGTAAGTGAACCGCTCTGGCAGAAGGAACCCGTAATTACGATGGGAAGTTCAGTCAAGCTGGTGGTTGAAGTTGTCAGCACAAACTGGGAGAACGACTACGCTCGTAAGGTAGAAGACTATGCGCTTCTAGGTATCCCAGAATTCTGGATTGCAGATTATTTGGGACTGGGTGGCAGGGATTATATTGGGAAGTCCAAGCAGCCAACTATCACAATTTGTAGTTTGGTGGAAGACCAGTATCAGAAACGTCAGTTTCGGGGGGATGATCGGTTAGTTTCCTCCGTTTTTCCAGAACTGAGGCTAACTGCCCAGCAAATCTTCAACGCAGGAACACAAGCCGTCTGAACAGATGCGTGGAAAAAGCTTCAGGCTGGTGAGCTTGAAGTCTTTACAAGCGAACTTGCGGTGTTGGAAACGTTAGTCGTTCCGATCAGAAACGGTGATACCCAGCTTATTGACACCTACGAGGAATTTCTCCTCACTTCAGAGACGAAGTTAAGAACACCTGATGCAATTCATGCTGCAACTGCTCTCGTTACAAGGCTGTACCCAATTTCTGACGAACGATGAGGGCTTTCGCAACATTGCTGGATTACCTGTAGAGCTACTCGATGAGGTGCTAGCGACGTAAAACTTAGGGTACAGGCACTTTTAACCTATTTCCCATGCCGTCTTGTTGAACGGCACCTGATCGGTCTCCTGCGTGAGTGCCTGAGCGATCGCAAACCGCTCCATCAACTGCTCATACTGCTCCGGCGAGAGGGTGATTGAAACCGCCCATCCTGTTCAACAACGACCATCTCCCCTATCGTCTCCTTAGGGAGAATGAGGAGGCGATCGCTCTCCAGGAGGATACAAGTATCGTCTTTAGATAGAAGGTTTCTCCTCTACAACCTGTTAATTTCGTCGCTAAGTAAGTGGGCGTGGAAGAAGTCGAAACCCCAAAGCTGAATCGCGTCAACCTCCTTACTCCTGCAGTCAAAGTTAGCGGCAGCAGATGGAACCATGACTCCCTCTCCTCCTCCCGATCCGTCTGATTATCGCTTGCGCCGTTTCCTCAACCATCGCTTCACCCGTGTCATCACTGCCCTGATTGTGGTTTCTCT
The DNA here is from genome assembly GCA_964630955.1 of uncultured bacterium. GTDB lineage: Bacteria > Cyanobacteriota > Cyanobacteriia > Elainellales > Elainellaceae > CAZVXA01. The sequence continues at coordinate 1,767 of CAZVXA010000033.1, forward strand.
TGCCGGGGGGGGGCTTTGGGCCTTGTTCTGGATTCGAGTCAGGTTGGTGCCGCTGATTGAGAGTAATCTGGAGCAATTGTTGGGGCGTCCGGTGGAAGTGGGTGCTGTCAATCAGATTTCACTGACGGGAGTGCGATTTGGCCGATCTGTTCTGCCTGCGACTCCAACGGATACTGACCGAGCGACAATAGAATCGGTTGAGGTTGAATTTTCCCCTGTGCAGTTGCTGCTGCAACGAACCCTGCAACTGGAGATTACGCTGGTTCAGCCGAATGCTTACATTGAGCAGGCAGACAATGGGCAGTGGGTTTCGACAAGCGTTCAGACACAGGAAGGGGAAGGGTTGATTAAAACCGATTTGCAGGCTATCCGGGTTCGCAATGGCAGCGTGGTTTTACAGCCCTATGTCGAGTCAGGTATTCCAAACCCGCCGATTACCTTCAGACAATTCAACGGCGTCGCCCGGTTTCTGGACGACAATCAGCGGATTCAGTTCGATGTGAGTGGGCTGGCCGTCGATGGTGGTGCAGTCAGAGTGGCAGGAGAACACCGTCCGGATACCCAGCAGACAGCATTGAGCGTACAGGGTCAAAACCTTCTGGCGACGGATATCAGGCGGCTAGTGGATCTGCCGATTGCTCTGGAGGCGGGTCGAATCGATGGGAATCTGGCGCTTCAACTGGCCCCTGAAGAACGTACAGAAATTACGGGTACTGCGACCCTGAGGGATGTCACCGCTACCCTGGAGAACCTGCCCCAACCTTTTTCCAATACGCAGGGACGACTACAACTTCAGGGCGATGTGATCGCCTTTGAGAATGTCCGTACCCGCTTCGGAACTGTGCCAGTCCAGGTTGGAGGCACAATTCACCTTGAAGCAGGATACAACCTGACTGCCCAGGTACAATCGGCAACTGCAAACGAGATCTTAAACAGCCTGAATGTCGATCCCCCGGTTCCCGTCACGGGTACGCTCCAGGCAACTTTGCAGGTTCGGGGACCGCTCCAGCAACCCGTTGTACAGGGGGAAATACAGACACTCCGCACCGCTCAGATCGATCGAGTGCCTTTCCGCAGCATTCAGGGGCAGTTTCAGCTCACAACTGCTGGTAGCCCACGCATTATCCTGTCCAGCCTGCGTGCCATTCCCCAGGGAGGTGGACAGATTACGGGGAATGGACGGGTTCGGCTGGGTCAACAGCCTGACCTTAACCTCCTCTTTCGGACCAATCAAGTTTCGGGGGATACTATCGCCCGCCTTTACGAAGCTGACCCAGGCATCAGAGTCGGAGATGTGACAGCGATCGCTCAGGTTTCTGGTGCTCCGGCCAATGTGCGAACAGTGGTTCAATTTCAGGCACCGGAAGCGACCTATCCGGGGCGGGGCGAACTCGTGATTGCCGGACAGCGGGTGCAACTGCGGGATGCCATTTTTAACGTGGCAGGCGGGACCGTTCAGGCTCAGGGACAACTGGTCAATGGGCAAATCCAGGCAACGGTGAATGCGTCTCAGGTGGCACTGAACCAGTTTTCTCAGGATCTGCGGGGACGGTTGAATGGCACCGTACAGTTGACCGGAAACACGGCTGCCCTGAATCTGGAAAACATTCAGGCAGTGGGCCAGGTGACCTTTTCCCAGGGGTTAGCGGTCATCAGCGATCCACTCACGACTCAATTCCGCTGGAATGGTCAGCAGTTGATTGTGCAGCAGGCGACTGCACCGGGATTGCGGGCCAGTGGAACGGTGGCTGTCCAGACAACGGGGAATACGCTTCAGGTGGGTCAGATGGATCTGGCAGTGCGAGCCAGAGGCTATGACCTGCAAGACTTTAACTTAGATCTGCCGGGAAACATTCTGCTGGCCGGTCAAGCCGATTTTACCGGGCAGGTGACGGGGACACCCGGTGCCCCCAATGCCCAGGGTGCCCTACAGCTCCGTAATTTGCGTGTGAATGGTCAGGCATTTGATCCGGTGCTGGCTGGCAGGGTGAATTTCCGGGGAGGACGGCAAACTAATCTGAACCTGATTGGACAACAGGTGACAGGCACACCGGACCAGATTGCGCTGACCCTCGGCCCCAACAATCGTCCCACATCCTTCCTGGTCAGACGGGATGAGGCGATCGCCAGAGGACAGTTAGAGGGCGAAAATCTGCTGGTCAATCTGCAAAACATCCCTGTTGCCCTGCTGCAAACACTACTACCGGGGGCGGTTGCCAACCTGGGGCCGATCGCGGGGAACCTGTCCGGCGATCTGACGGTGGACTCAGGAGACTTTTCAGTTGAGGGGAGGGTGGCGATCGCCAATCCTCAGGTAGGCGGGTTCAGGGGAGATGTCTTTCAGGGAGAAATCAGCTTTGCTGACGGGGTAGCCCGCCTGACAGGAGCAGAATTGGTTCAGGGGGACAGTCGTATTACCCTGGGTGGTGATTTTCAGTTGGGGGGCGACCGTCCAGTCAATGTCCAGATTACCTTCAACGAGACACCCGTCCAGAATCTCCTGCAGGCTCTGAACGCTCTACCCCTGGGAGGCGTGGCTCCTGAACTCCCGCTTCCCTTAAGGTCAGGCGCAGCCGTTCTCCAGCCTGTCGAACCGTCTATTGCACCGCTAGATGTCCGGAATGAACCCCTGATTACCAGCCTCAGGCGGTTTTCAGAGATTGAAAGATTGGTAGCAATGCAGCAGTTGGCTCGAGCGGAAGCTGCTCGTACACCCGAACTGGCCGACTTGCAGGGACGAGTCAATGGCTCTGTGGCTGTCACAGGTTCTCTGGGAACAGGTTTGAATGTCAGCTTCGACCTGAGGGGAGAGAACTGGCAATGGGGAACCTATGACATTGGCAGTGTCCTTGCCCAGGGAGGTTTTGCCGATGGAGCGCTGACCTTGCAACCCCTGATGGTCAATACAGAGGGGGGAGTTCTGGCGTTCAGGGGACAGCTTGGAGAACAGAACCTGTCCGGTCAACTGCAGGCCAGCGACCTTCCCCTGAGCCTGGTGCAACCCTTCCTGGCGCAGTTTCCCCTTGACCTGGCCGGTCGATTAGATGCAACTGCCGATTTGTCGGGTAGCCTGGACAACCCCAGAGCAATAGGTCAGGTCAGCCTGGAAAACGCCATGATTAATGACCAGCCGATTCAACAGGCAGACTTGAACTTCCGCTACGCGGATGCCCGTTTCAACTTTGAGAGTAACCTTCTGACAACAGCGAATTCCCCTGCTGTTGTGACGGGTAGTGTACCCATTGTGCTTCCGTTTGCTGCGATCCAACCCGTCAGCGATGAGATTCTTGTGCGTGCGACGGTCGCGAATGAGGGCTTGTCCTTAATTAATCTGTTTACCGATCAGGTGACCTGGTTGAGTGGGCAGGGTGAACTCAATGCGATCGTCACTGGCACATTTAACCAACCGATGCTTCTGGGTAGGTTGACACTACAGAATGCCGCCCTCAAGGCTCAGGCGCTACCCGATCCCCTGACCAATGTGACGGGTCTGGTGCAGTTCGATCGCGATCGCATTGTGGTGCAATCCCTCCAGGCTCAGTACAACCAGCAGCCTGTGACTGCCCAGGGCATTCTGCCGGTTTCTAACCCGGCGTTGGTGACGGATAATCCTTTGACCGTCTCCCTGAATGATCTGGCCCTGAATTTACCAGAGCTTTATCAGGGCGATGTGAGTGGGAATGTGGTAGTAACCGGTGCAGCAGTGGCTCCAGAAATTGGCGGTTGGATTCGCTTAGCGGATGGAGAGGTTCGGATTAATCAACCTGAACAATCAGCGACAGCCAATGACCAGGTAGATGGAATGGTGAATATTGAGGTGAATGGAACAGCAGAGATAGAAGTACCTGCCAGGGGTGATCGTATGCCACTGCCCCCGATTTCCACGCCCAACGCAGACACAGGTACAGCAAGTCCACTGCCCATTGCCTTTAACGACCTGCAAATTGTGCTGGCAGACAATGTACGGGTCACGCTGCAACCCATCCTCAGCTTTACAACAGAAGGGGATATCAACCTGAACGGCTCGTTAGGAGATTTGCGCCCCCAGGGATTGGTGCGCCTGACGAGAGGACAAATTAATTTATTTACGACTGAATTCCGGTTGGCACGGGGCTATGAGCAGACTGCACGGTTTACACCGGAGGGAGGGCTGGACCCAATTCTGGATGTACGGCTCGTTGCCCTGGTACCCGAAACTTCGGGTTTCCGCCTACAGCCCGGTTCAAATGCAACGGAGATTGCAGTTCCCGTAGCTGGGAATGAACTGGGCCGGATAGGAACCCTCCGCACTGTTGAGGTAATCGCCAGCGTCACTGGCCCTGCTAGTGAATTGGAACAGAACCTGGAGCTAACCAGTTCTCCCAGTCGTAGCAGAGCAGAAATTGTCGCCCTGATTGGAGGAACCTTTGTGGATGCGCTGGGGCAGACCGACTCTCTGGTTGGTGTTGCAAACCTTGCAGGTAATGTCTTATTCAGGAATTTTCAGGGTGCCATTACTAACCTGGGGCAATCGATCGGTTTGAGCGAATTGCGAATTTTCCCTACTTTAGTGTCGGAAGCAGCGGATGAAGCAGCGGTTCTGGGTCTGGCAGTGGAGGCTGCGGTAGATGTGACTGGAGATTTATCGGTATCTGTATTGCAAGTTTTTCCTGGAGACCAGCCGACTCGATACAATCTCCTTTACCGGGTGAGTGATCAGATCCGGGTCCGGGGGTCTACTGATCTGCAGGGCGACAGCCGAGCGACGATTGAATACGAGGCCAGATTTTAAGCTGACCCGAACCCCCAAAGTGGTTCCGCCCGCTCAGCAGGTGAAACTGCTTTGGGGGGTTCGATTTTTTCCACGCCCACTGAACTTACTGGACTTTGTAAGTGAGGTTCAGGTGCTGAGCAATTTTCTTCAGTAGAAGTTCCAGAGAAATCGGTTTGCTGATGTAGTCATCGCAGCCTGCTGCCAGGGCAAGTTTGCGATCGCCCTCCAGCGCCTGAGCCGTCAAGGCCATGATCACAACAGGCCAGGGTGAACAGGCGTTCGGCGCACTTCCCATGGCTTCTCGCTTCACCTGGCGCACCTGCTCATCCATCTCTTCGGCGCGGATGCGTCGCGTCGCATCCCAACCACTCAAATCCGGCATTCGCAAATCCATCAAAATCAGGTGGGGGTGCCACTGTCGCCAGAGGGCGATCGCCGCTTCTCCAGAGACTGCTTCTTCGACCTCAAACCCGATTTGAGATAGGAGTCGTATCAGTGGCATGCGATTGGCTTCCAGGTCATCGACAATCAGCAGACGGCAGGTCGGTTGCCCAGGAGCCAAACCTGACACACTTTGGCTCAAATCAGAAGATGGGGCGATTACCCCTTCGGGGAACTGCGAAGCAACCGCTTCTGTCACAGGTTGAACGGGTAACACAAAATGAAACGTACTCCCGGCTCCCAGGGTGCTTTGAACGGTGATTTCTCCTCCCATCAGTCGCACCAGGCTCTGGCTGATACTCAAGCCCAATCCAGTGCCTCCCGTCATCTGTCGTCCTGCTGCTGCCTGGGCAAATGCATCAAAGATTTGATCCAACTCCTCCGGCGCAATCCCAACCCCTGTATCTTCTATCGTGAAAGCCAGAGAGATACAAGCATCCTGCCATTGCGGTTTATCCTGAGCTGATTCAGCAGTGACCCGCAACGTAATTTCCCCATGCTCTGTAAACTTAACAGCGTTTCCGGTGAGGTTGATTAACACCTGCTGTAGTTTTTGAGCATCTACTAGAATTGATTCTGGTACGTCTTTGTCAATTTCGAGATTTATTTGTATTTGTTTATCAGTACATTGTTTTTTGAAAGTTGAATAGATTGACTTCAACAGTTCATAAAGGTTTGTTTCTCTGACTTCCAATAAAGCTTTTTCGGCTTCCACCTTGAATAAATCCAGCACATTGTTGATCATCCTGAGCAAATGATTACTGTTACGTGAAATCAGGTCAATATATTCCTGATACTCTGGAGTCTGGTTGGTGGCGCGACTCATCATTTGAGTCATGATCAGAATCACGTTGAGTGGTGTGCGGAGTTCGTGACTCATATTTGCCAGGAAAAGGCTTTTAGCTTGACTTGCCTTTTCTGCTTCTTCTTTTGCCTTTTCTGCTTCTTCTTTTGCCTGCTCTAGTTCTTGCTCTGCCAGCTTGAGAGAGGTAATATTCCGCAGGCTGGCGACAATCCCTGCGATCGCCAAATCCTCATCCAGGTATGGAGCGTAAGTCACACTGAAGAACTGCCGCCCCAGTGTGGGAATCTCAATCCAGTCGCTGTGTTCAATTGTTTCACCTGCCAGACAGCGAACCAGATAGGGATGAAATACCGTCTCAAACACATCTCGACTAACAATCTTGCTGACTGGAAGTCCAATAATTTCAGAGATTGATTTTTTATACCAGTTTAAATAGGTCTGATTTGCAACCTGGTAATGGAACTGGGTATCGATCAGAGTAATTCCATCCGTGGTGCTGGCAATAATTCGCTCATATTGCCGGAGTGCAATTTCCGCCCGCTTGCGTTCGTCTTCGATGCGCTTGCGCTCGCTCACATCCAACAAAATTCCATACCAGCTAATACTGCCATTGGTATTCACTAAGGGACGGGAACTCGCTTCTAACCATTTGAGTTGACCCGATGGAGAGATAGTACGGAAGGCCAGAGAGAAGGCTTCCATTGACGAGAGGCTATGGGCTGAGACTTCACTGTAGGTCGAACGGTCGCCGGGATGAATTTGACCGATAACGTTGTTAATATCTGCAAGTGCTTGATCGGGTTCCAGTTCGAGAATGGTGCGGCTTGCTGAGCTAACATACTCAAACTCTTGAGAGCCGTCAGGATACTGAGTTAAGGTATAAATCATGCCGGGAACTGCCGCCGCCAACTGTTGAAACCGGACTTCACTTTGTCGATTGGCTTCGGCTTCAACCTTCGTCTGAAACAACTGCTGCAACTGCTCTGCCATCTCGTTGAAGGATTGGGTTAGCCCCTGCACTTCTGCAATCGAGCTATCGGTTGGCAACGGCTGGGTCATATGGTGCCCTTGGAGCGCTAAATTCCCTTTTGCCAGCTCTCGACTGGCCTGGTTTAATCGGCTAATGCGCCGGGTGACCCGATTGGAGATGAGAATTCCGAATGCGATCGCCCCCGCTAATCCCAGGAGCGAAAGCAGAATCGTGGTTCGTGTGTTTTGCTGAATCTGTGCCATGAAATCGGACGCTGGCACCACAATCACAATCAACCAGTCCAACCCCTGGCGATCGCGAAAGGGAATGACCCGCACAAATTGAGGCTCATTCTCCTGACGAATGACAAACTGTTGAGCTGCATTGATTTTTTCCAGATTCAGCGATCGCGTCAACTGACCCATTGTATTTTTTGTGAGTGAGTCCGTACTTTCTGTCGCTCTCACCCGCTCTGCTTTGTCTCCCTGCACAACCGCTAAGGGCTGCTCCTTTGAACTGGCGACCAACAACCCCGATCGTTCAACAATAAATACCTGTCCCGTTTCACCAATTTTCAGGTCTGCCAAAAACTGGTTGAGATTGTTCAGGGTAATGTCGGTCGCCAGCACCCCCTCAAGTTTTCCGGTCTGGTCGTAGAGGGGCAATCCCGCAGAAACGCTGAGTAGGGGCTGCCGCCCTACCACTTGATAAATCGGACTCCAGACTGCTTTACCCGCTTGCTTTGGAGTTTGATACCAGGGTCGCTTGCGGGCATCGTAAGTTGTTGTGACGACGACAGGCGGGGCAACCTTGCCCATGTCATCGATATCCGTAATCGACAAGGTGCCGCTGGCAAACCGCTGGGTACGATAGATGCTTAGCCCTGGGTTGTTGTGGATTGAACCCACCATGCCCCCTCGCTCATTGGCGATCGCAATCGTGCTAATGGTTGGAAACTGCTGGATTTGTTGCAGAAACACCTGCTCCAGAACGGTGGTATTGGTGCTGTCAAATCCGGGAATCGTTCCTAAACGAATGGCGTTTGCATTGAGTTGATTGATGAGATGCGGAAGTTCGAGCGTCTTTTCGAGGTAAAGGGTGGTGCGATCGCCAACTTCAACCATGAGCTGCTCTGCCAGATCAGAAACAGCCTGCTGCCCGCTGCGGTATGACAGATAACCCACCAGTGCCACGACTCCGACTGCCTGGAGGATGAAGGGCACGATCAGTACCCAACGGAGTGGGATCGGAGGGAGCGATCGGATGGGGAACGCAGGCATGGTTCGTAGAGGGAAACTTGATTAATCACTATCTCTTGATTAATCACTATCTTAAGAGGTAGATTAAGGGGCAGGGTTCCAAATTTGATAGCGATGGTCGGGTGCTCCGCTCTCCACCATCGCTATCAAATTTGGGGCAGAACGATTAGGGGCAGACTGCACAGCGATTTGTTGAGTGTGACCTGAGATGAAAATCCTTCTGGTGGAGGACGATCAAGATCTAGCCGCTTCTCTCGTAAAGGGTTTAACCTACAATCGGTATCAGGTTGATTGGGCGAGCGATGGAGAAGCTGGTTTGGCGCTGGCTCAACTCAAAGCTTATGACCTGATTCTGCTGGATTTTTATCTCCCCAAACTCAGTGGTCTTGAGCTTTGCAGGCAAATTCGCAGGGGTACTGAACAGGTTACCGATACTGAGCTGAATCAGGAAATTCCCATTCTCGTCCTGACCGGAGAATCTGACACCGCCCAAAAAGTCCTTTGTCTGGATGCGGGAGCGGATGATCATGTGGTGAAGCCCATCGACTTAGATGAGCTAACAGCAAGAATTCGAGCGCTGTTGCGGCGGGGTATGGGGCAGCGATCGCCTATGCTGCAATGGGGTGAGTTGCAGCTTGACCCCAGCACCTACGAAGTGACGTTTCGACAGCAGGTTGTGCCCCTCACCTCTAAAGAATATGCCATTTTGGAACTGCTGCTTCGACATCCGACACAGGTCTTCAGTCCCGCCCACATGATTGATCGGCTCTGGGCGGGAGACGGTTCACGCCATGATGCCACAGTGCGGTTTTACATTCAGGCATTACGGCAAAAATTAAAGCAAGTCGGTGCAGAAGAATTAATTGAAACGAAGCATGGTTTGGGGTATCGCTTGAAGCCGTTAGACCTCTCCTGAGTAAGTGGGCGTGGAAAAAGTCGAAACCCCAAAAGCTGTTCCGCCCTGAGCGAAGTCGAAGGGCGGAACCAGGGTCATTTCATTCTCGATTTGGGGTATGAATTTACCCAAAGTTGAACTGTAGGATGGGCAAAGGACGGCAGTCCGTGCCCATCACCATTCGTATGCATTGATGGGCACGCTTCGCTTTGCCCATCCTACCCTGCTTAATCGCGCCTACCTACATAGTTTGAAGAGGACGTTTCTGTTGCAAAAAGCAGTTTCTATCCAGTCTATAAAACATTAAAGCTTAATAAATCGCGCTTAGATTAAATAAATTTCCCACAATTCTCTTATACATTAATCCTGCTGATCCTCAGCGTTTAAATAGAACCCCCTGGAAGGGTTTTGTTGGCGATACAGCGTTTGCGCTGAGATAGAAGCAAAGTTTTTGTTGAGAGCCACGCTCCGCGTGGCTCTCAACAAAAACTTTGCACCTCATGCGCTTGTAAAGTGCTGTAAGGGTAGGTGTTAGAGCTGTCTTGAAGGTTTTGTTGCTGTTTGCTTTCGTGTGCTGTTTGTCATACCTTTTGCTTGAGAAAACTTCAGCATTTCTTAAACTTATTTGGTTCTATTTTCGTGTGATTCAGGAAGTTTGCGACATGATGAATTTTGCAAAATTTAATTTTGGATTGGCGATCGCTACAGTCGCCTCCCTGGGTATTTCCGTCGCAGCCCATGCGGATACGGTGAATGCTCGTTGTGACGTCTATCCGGCTGGGCAGGATCGCGCTACTTCTTCTGGCCCCTGCACCTTTTCGCAGCGGCAGGGTGCAGTCGGCATTCAACTGCAAAATGGGCGGCGCTATGATTTGACCCCCACTGGAAATCAGCCCGGAAACTATGTCGATCAAAATGGACGTGCAGCCTATCGGCAGGCGGGATTGGGCGATCGCGGTCAAATTTATCGCCTCTCCAACGAATCCATTTATGTCTACTGGGACACCGCTTCCTCCGGCAATCGCCCCACCACTCCCACGCCTGGAGGCCCCGTTGCAGGCAATCCCCGATCTGCGACTTTGAGAGCCAATAATCCCGGCGCTCGCATCAATGTGCGATCGGGGCCAACGATTAATTCCAGTACACCGCACTATGGGGTGGTGGGCGATCGGGTCCAGATCACCCGCTGCGTACAGGACACCGACACCAGAGGCAGTGACCTCAACTGGTGCAACGTCCGCTTCCCAGCTTCCGGCGCAACGGGTTGGATTCGCAGTGATTTCATTATCTTTTCAGATGGTGGGGAGTAACTTCTCCGTATCATTTCATCCGTGAGTCCTCCACTGAAATTGACGTTATCCCACTGAACTGAACATTAACCCATGAAGATTCAAGCCTCGCTACTTGCTGCTGCAAGTGTTTTCGCGTCCGTTGGTTTTGCGCTGGTTGCCCGGGCAGATACGGTTCCTGCCCACTGCGATCTCTACGCCAGAGGGGAAGACTATCCCTCGCTTTCCAGCAACTGCACCTTCTCTCAGCGTCAGGGATACATCGGGATTCAACTTCAGGCCAATGGCACTCGCTATGAATTCTCCCCAGTGCCCAACAGTCAACCGGGGAATTTTACCGATCAGCGGGGGAATCGGGTGATTCGCCAGAGCGGTCTGGGCGACCGAGGACAGATTTTTCGACTTTCTGATGGCTCAGCGCTCTACGTTTACTGGGATCAGGGGAGTTCCTACGGCAGTACCCCGGCTCAGGGTTCAGGGCAACGTGTTGGGACGTTAGTTGCCCATGATCGGGATTCACAAATCAACTTGCGCAGCCAATCAACAGTCCGATCGCGCGCGATTGGCTATGGGTTGGCGGGCGATCGCGTCAATATTCTGCAATGCGCTCAGGACACCGATACTCCCGGCAGCGATCTGAACTGGTGTCGGGTACAGTTTTTAGAATCGGGTGCGATCGGCTGGATTCGCAGCGACTTCATTGTTTTCCCCAGCGATGGTCGTTAGTCACTCATCTATCTCTGCGCATTCATTTCACAATATCCGGTTCAGATCCAACATCATGAAAATCCAAGTCACCCTTTTGGTTGCGGCATCCATTCTTGGTGCTTCTAGTTTTGTGCTTCCCGCCCAGGTGGGTGGCGAAACAACACCGTTTCAGATTGCACAAGGAGCAGAGCCTGTCGCGCCTCAGCGCACCTACATGACGCCCCGAAATGACAATCAAATTGTGGTTCAAATTAACGACGGGGAGTTCAACTTTCGAGGCGTTCTCACCCGCAGCTCTGGCAACATGTATATTGCTCAAGATCGGCAGGTACGCGTGATGTACGATCGCGAGGTGGGACGGATTGTGGTGATCAACGTTCTCACTGGAACCGAGTTCTACAACTATCCCTATCGGGATCGTCAGCGCAATACCAATGAGGGCGCGTTGTGATCACCTTTGAAACTCACCGCAGAGGCGCAGAGAGCGCAGAGTATACTCTTTGCGTTCTCTGCGCCTCTGCGGTGAAACCATTTTTTTCAGCTTCTGATCCTGATGCGCATCTCCAGAAAACTGTTCACACTCGTCCTGGCTTTTGCGATCGCCCTGGGGATTACCCTGTTGGTGGGGCGACCCGTGCAGGCTCAGTTCTCGCTGCCGGAGGGGTTAGGGCAGAGTAACAATGTGGGGCCACCGTCCAATGTGACCCGGTACGGCAACCTGGAAACAATCGCGGTTGACTCTCCGCTCAGCCTCCGCAGACTGTTTACTATCGCCTCTCCAACGGTTTACGATCGCAGTCCCGCTGCGCTGGAAGATCGGCAAACAATAGAACAACGAGCGCAGGAGATTGGTGCTCGGCTGCTGCTCCTGCTCAACCGTCCCATGAATCCAGAGACATTAAGTTTTGATGTCTCGCAGTTGAACAACGTCAAGATTATTGAAGCGCGAGATGCCCGATTTACAGAACCGTTGGTCTTGATGTCGGTGACAGAGTTAGACGCCCAGTTCAATGGGCTTCCGGTGGATCAACTGGCAGAACGATGGCGCAGCATTCTGGAACAGGAGCTACTCACGGGACTGGAAAACCTGCCTCAAAATCAGCAGCGCGTCCGTCAAATTTTGCTCTGGCTGGTGCTGCTGACCGTGTTCCTTATGCTCTTAAAATACGGTCTGTCGCGCCGACAAAAGCAGTTGCGACGGCAAAAGCAGACCAACGAAGTGGCATCGATCCAGAGTGAATCTGATTCGCTTCTATCTGAATCAGCGGCGATCGCCCCAGAAATAGCGCCTGTGAAAACACGAAACTCGTTTTTGCAGCGATTTTTGCATTGGTTCAGCCTCGATCGCCAGCTCAGTCTGCTGAATTTTGCCCAGTCACTGTTGTTCTGGCTGTTCATCTTCGCCTGGTTTGGTGGCGGTCTATGGATAGCGAGGATTTCGCCCTATCTGATCCGGGGGCAGTTCCGGTTTGTGGAAGTTCCGATTGATTTGTTATTGACTTGGGTCTTGACTGCACTGTTGATTCGGGTGAGTCGATGGCTGATCGACCGATTTGCCGCTCGCTGGCAAAGGGCTGAGCGGGGTAATTTTATCAGCCTGGGAGATGCTCAGCGTCATCGGCTGCGGGTTTCCACAATTGCCGGGGCAACCAAGGGGCTGGTGACGATTGGGCTGCTGCTGCTGGGAGTGCTGTGGTCACTGGGGTCACTCGGGGTACCGACAGCTTCCACGGTGGCAATTCTGGGATTGGCGGCGCTGGCGATCTCGTTTGGATCACGACGGTTAGTTGAAGATCTGGTGAATGGATTTTTGATCCTGGCGGAGGATCAGTTTGCGATCGGCGACTCCATTGATCTGGGAACGGTTTCTGGAGTCGTCGAAAATCTAAATTTGCGAGTCACCCAACTCCGCAATTCGAACGGTGAAATGATCACCATTCCCAACAGCAAGATCGGCGAAGTGAGGAATCTTACGCGAGACTGGTCACGGGTGGATTTCAGCATTGATGTGGCCTACCAGACGAACCCCGATCGCGCCCTGGCTGTAATGCAGAAAGTGGCTCAGGGATTGTATGACGACCCGGTATGGCATGAACAAATCGTTGCAGAACCAAAGGTTTTAGGCATTGACAGCGTTTCCCACAATGGCATGACGATTACCACCTGGATTGAGACGAAGCCCGGTCAGCAGTGGGCGATCGGTCGAGAATTCCGCCTGCGAGTACGGCGGGCACTCGAAGAAAACGGGATTGAAATTGGTGCCCCGCAGCAAATTTATGCGCTGGAGTCACCACTTGCCAGCCCGCATGAGCGATTAACAGAACCACCTGATAAAGAGGCTTAAGAAGATGTTTGAACAGGTATTGACTGTGCATCAAAACGGTTTAGATCCCCTTAAATCCCTCTCCCAGCGGGAGAGGAACGTCCTCGTTCCATGCCTCCGGCGTGGAATGCAAACCGGAGGCTCTGCCTCCATCGTTCAGCAGGAGGCAGAGCCTCCAGAAGCCCGTTTCCAGGCAGAGCCTGGGAACGAGGTGAGCCTGCGGCAACAGGGGGTTGACAAGCAAGATAATCGCTAAATCCCCCTTAAAAAGGGGGACTTCCGATTCAGTTCCCCCCTTATGTCCCCCTTGAGGGGGTAAGGGGGTGTCAGGGGGGTAAGGGGGGATCAAACCAGGACTGAAAAACACAAACGACTTTGTTTATGCACCATAGCCTTTTAAGGGGGGGAGGAGGGATTGACATCTCAGATTTTTCGAATGTGAAATGTCCATCGAATGATGGAGCGTCACAGGATTGGTATTCAAGCGCGTCTATTGTTTTCCACTGACTTTCTTCTCCTGGAGCATCACCATGAAGTTATCGTTTACGCGGTTTAGTCAACTCACCATGATCACGGTGGCGGCGATCGCCACCAGCATTGCCGCCACTGCCAGCAACCGCAGCCCGTTTGGTGCTGCATGGAAGCCAGTAGACTGTTCTACTTTTGATTTAATGCCACTGGTGGCAGCGCTATCAGATTGTGGCTATGTCACCGTGCCTGAACGCCACAGCCAACCCAACGGTCGCACGATTCAACTGGCGGTCGTCCGTACCCGCAGCATTGGCAGCAACCCCGCCCCAGACCCATTGGTGATGGAGCAGGGTGGTCCGGGTGGTTCAACGATTGGGGAATTTCCAGCCCAAATCTTGCCTTTAACTGGTGTCGCGCCAGCGATTTTGCAGCATCGAGATCTTGTGTTTGTTGAACAGCGCGGAACCCAATTTTCCCGTCCTGCATTGCTCTGCCCGGAGCGAGTCGAACATAACGTTGCGGTTGCTACAGGTAAGCTGGCATTTAGTGACCCAGGCTGGATTAAGGCTTGCCGCGATCGCCTCGCCGCCACGGGAGTGAATTTCAGCGCCTTCAATAGCATCGAAAATGCTGCTGATGTTTACTTTGTTGCAGAAACCCTGGGCTACGAGCAATTCAACTACTATGGCGTTTCCTATGGCACGCTGCTGGGGCAGTATGTGCTGGCTCAAGCCGAGGAACACAAGGTAAAACTCCGCAGTGTGATTCTGGATGGGGTGGTCAGAGCTGATGTTGACTTTAATTTGGGTAGTTCCTACACCGTCAGTCAGTCGCTCCGCAATGTGTTTGCCGCCTGCGCCGAGGATGCCAAATGCAACCAGACCTATCCCAATCTGGAAAGCGTCTTTTTATCGCTGGTCGATCGCCTCAATCAGCAACCCATTCCTGCCAAACTCACCGTTCCCGGCACCGAAAAAACCGTTGACATTTCATTGGATGGCAAAGACTTTGCCTATGCTGTCGTGCCTTTCCTGTACCGAACAGATATGAGCGGCTCCTTGCCGCGCAACCTTTACCGGGCAGCGAAAAGAAATGACTTTGCCTGGGTTAAAGAGGCACTCTCTGGACAGTTGGCAGAGGATGGTGCCACAGGCATGTATAGCGCAATCCTCTGTTCTCGGACTCCCTCTGTCAAGGTCGATCCCGCCACGCTGTTTTCAGCCCCCTACCCCCAACTTGCTTTCTTTGGGCCGCAGGAAAAAGCAGTGGTTGATCGCGCCTGCGAGGTGCTTCAGGTCGAGTCGGAGCCTCCTTTTGCCTACGAAAACACCGAAATTCCGACGCTGGTGCTGAATGGTCGCTTCGATCCAGTGACGCCCGAAGCCTATGGCAAAGCCGTTGCCAGCAAGCTGAAAAACGCCTACGTCTATACGTTTCCAGGGGTCGGTCACGGTTCTCTACCGTTAAAACCTAACCTGACAGGTGCCTCCTGTTCCCGGACGATCGGCCTCGATTTCCTGGCAAACCCCAACCGCCCACCCGATAGCCGCTGCCTTGCCGACGTCAAACCTGTTTTTGAGTATGAGTGATGCCTGCCATCCCGAATCTTGAGGTACTCTATGTCGCTGACTGACTCTGCCCGTGTTCTCTATGGCTCACCCCTGAGCCGTCCCAAAGTTGCTAAATTTGCTGCGATCGCTTTAGCGGCGCTGGTCATCGCTGGTACCAGTTTCATTGTCAAAGATATTCTTGCACCGCTTCAACCGGAAGCTCTGCAAGTATTCTTTATCGCGTTGTTATGGGGTGGTTTACTCTCCATTATTCCGCTAGCGGTTTTGTGGTTTCTCGATCGCCGTGAGCACGAAACGACCTGGCTATATATCCTGGCTGTTTTGTGGGGGGCTTTGATTGCAACGGCGATCGCCAAACCCATTAATGATTTGATCATCGGCGGTGTGGATCAGTTTCTCACGCTGCACCCTGATGTTCAGCAATTGCTGGGTGACAATGCCAGGATGGCGATCGCCGCTCCTCTGGCAGGCCCTGTCGTTGAAGAAACCACCAAGGGGCTGGGGCTGTTGCTGCTGTTCTGGCTGCTGCGAGCCGAGTTTGACAATGTGCGCGATGGCTTTATCTATGGCGCACTGGTCGGTATTGGATTTAATTTCATAGAAGCGCCCTTCTACGTGGCAAAAGTCTTTGCCGATACAGGGGTGGCACCGTGGGGCGGACAACTGGCGATGCGCCACTCGCTGCTGGGTCTGGGCGGTCACGCTTTGTACACGGGACTGTTTGGCATGGGGCTGGGGCTGGCGCGGCAGACGACCCGCCAGTGGTTGCGCTATGCCGCTCCCATTGGCGGCTGGCTCCTGGGGTTTTCGGCACACCTGGTGAACAACGGCATTGGTCTGCTGATCACTCTGCTCATCGTTTTGAGCGGCGGTAAGGCTGCCGCCAGCAGCAAAGGAGTGGTTCCCATCGATCCCCCGTTTTTATTCAGCCTGTTGCGGGGCAGTATCCAGAATTTCATTCTGCTCCTACCCTTTGTTGTGATTACTATCGTGATGTTGTGGCAGAGCGGCATCTGGGAACGGCAGGTGATTCGTGAACAGCTTGCTGATGAAACAGAACCCGTGATTACACCTGCCGAGTACGAAGCGATAAAGCGCGATCGCCTCTTCCGCACCCGCCGCATTGACAGCACCGATCGACGCACATCAGCCGTAATTATCCGGGCACAGAACGAGCTTGCCTTTCGCAAGTGGCGCGTGAAGCACATGGGTCAATCCCCAGACAAAGATACGCTGGTCGCTTCCTGGCGAGAAGAACTCTGGCGGCTGCGCGGCTCAGATAGCCCCGTAGTGGTTTGACGAAATTGGAATCAAATGAGGCCAATGAGTGACTACAGTGGTTTTCGTAAGGGGGGTGGGGCGGTGCCCCAAGTTGTGGAGAGCCGCAATTAATACAAAGAGGTTAATGAAATGATGATGAAACGAGTGAATGCTTTCTTGATGATTTCTCTGTCGGCGATCGCCACTCTGGGAACCGCTGTTGCCGTCAAAGCCGATACCGTCAATGCCCGCTGTGATATCTATCCAGCCGGACAGGATCGCGCCACTTCTTCGGGCCTCTGCACGTTTTCGCAACGACAGGGCAATGTTGGCATTCAACTGCCCAATGGTCGGCGCTATGACCTGCGACCCGTTGGCAATCAGCCTGCGAACTACGTCGATCAAAATGGGCGGGCAGTCCGTCGTGACAACACGGGTTTGGGCGATCGCGGTGTGATCTTTCGTCTCTCCAATGAATCCATCTTTGTCTACTGGGATCCCGCTCCCTACGGCAGCAGCACCACCCCGGCACCCAGTCGTCCGGTCGCATCTCCAGCACCCGGTGGCTCGATGGCGGCGCGTGAGCCGTCTGCCCCTCAACGCACCTTCATGACCCCTCGGAATGACAATCAGATTGCGGTGCAAATCACCGATGGGGAATTTAACTTTCGCGGCGTGCTTACCCGCAGTTCTGGCAACATCTACCTCGCTCAAGACCAGCAGGTGCGCGTGATCTACGACCGTGAGGCAGGACGGGTGGTCGTGATCAACGTGGTAACGGGAACTGAGTTCTATAACTATCCCTACAGAGATCCCCAGAGGAACACCAGCGAAGGGTCGCTATAACAAAGCTGTTGTTTTTTGCATGGAACCCCCGCGCAGTGGGGTTCCATGCAAAAAACAACAAGTCTAAATGTTCTCAGGTCAATCGCCATGAAATTTTTACGTCGAATTCTGCCGCTGGTGCTGGCGGCGATCGCCCTCATGGTCACCACCCAGGTTCACTCCATCCCGCCCCCACCCGAAGGCCCAGTCCGCAGCTACCCTACCCAATTTCCCCTCTCCGAACCCAGCTACACCAGCAAACGGCTGCGCGACTTTAGCCCGTTTGAACCCGCCCTGGCGAAGGTTTCCCCGGAACGGCGCAGGGTGCTGGACGGACAACTGCTGGAAGCCACCGTGCCCAAGATGCAGGACATGATGAAGCGGGGGGCGGTGACGGCGGAAGAACTGGTGGTCTATTACGTCGATCGCATCCGGCGCTATGACCTGAACCAGTTGAACTCGGTGATGGAGCTGAACCCGGATGCCCTGGCGATCGCCCGAAATCTGGACGAGGAACGCCAGCAGGGAAACCTGTGGGGTGCCCTGCACGGCATTCCGGTCTTGCTCAAGGACAACATCACCACGGGCGACAAGATGCACACTACGGCTGGAGCCGCTGCCCTCAAGGACTGGCGGGGCGATCGGGATGCCCAGTTGGTGAAAAACCTGCGGAATGCAGGAGCTGTGATTCTGGGCAAAGCCAATCTGTCGGAATGGGCGAACTATGTAGACCCCGCCATGCCCAGTGGCTTCAGCGCCCTGGGGGGACAGACCCGTCATCCCTACGGTGCCTTTGACCCCCTTGGCTCCAGTTCTGGTTCTGCGGTGTCTGTAGCAGCGAATTTGACCGCCGTCAGCGTGGGCAGTGAGACTCAGGGGTCGATTTTGAAACCTGCTGCTACGAATGGCGTTGTTGGACTGAAACCCACCCACGGATTGGTCAGCGGCGATTATGTCATCCCGTTGGTGGATTGGATGGATGTGCCGGGACCCATCGGTCGCACCGTGGTGGATGTGGCGACACTGCTGACTGCCGTTACCCACACCGATGAGGGGGCTGAGGAAAATCCTGACCCTGCTGTGGCAAGACTTCAAGGTACCGACTTTACCCAATTCCTCAATCTGGAGGTAGCACGGCAGCGTCGGGTGGGCGTTGCGGTGTTTTCCGATACCGCCCTGGCGGAGTTGGAGCAGTCGATTACGACCCCACCCCCTGGACTGCCCCTGGATCAGTTGCGGAGAGCGTTCAACGAAATCAAGGTACAAAATCGACTTGCAAAAAAGGCGATCGCCCTCCTCAAAGCGCAGCAAATTCCTGTTGTGGAAATTGATGGTAGAGTCGTGCCCCTGCAACCCAACGCAGATGAAGCACTCCGGTTTGGCTTTAAAGCATCTCTCAATGCCTTTTTAAAGACGCTACCCCGCCCACCTGTTGTCGCCCTGATTGATGTGCTGGCTTTCAACTATGCTGACCCTGCGAATCGGGTTCCCTATGGGCAGCGGCATCTTGAAATTTCTCAACGAGCCGACAGCCCCTCAGATGACTACACAGAGCTGCGCGACAGATATCAGACCTCATCCCGCAGACTTCTTGACCTGGTTTTCAGCTCGGCAGGAATCGATGTGCTGATCGCAACGACTCAGATTTATGCGGCGGCGGGATATCCGGCGATGACCATCCCACTCGGAGTTTCAGAAGCGGGGGAACCACAGGGGGTGGCGTTGATTGGCAAACGCCTGGGTGAACCCGATTTGCTAGCGGTGGGGTATGCGATCGAGCAGGCAACTCGTGCGCGTCAGGCTCCAAATTTAGATGCGACACTGGAAAGCTTCAAGCGGCTGAATCATGTCGTTCCGAAGAATCCGTAGCATGGCAGGTTCAAGGTCATGTTTATCCCCCATTGCATTGTCTCAAAATTGCGATTTTTGTCTGTACAGCAAAGTTAAAATCACACGATTGGAGCAACTATGACATCCCCTGACATTGCCCGAATTCTCTACGGTTCGCCGTTGAGTCGTCCCAAAAATGCGATCTTTGCCGTCATTTTTCTGGTGGTGCTGTTACTGATCAGCACCTATAACTTGATCCGTGGCTATTTTGCAGCCCTCTCCCCAGGGGCTGTCCAGGTCTTTATCATCAGTCAGCTTGCCGTACTCTTGGTGACGCTACTCCCCCTTGCCATTCTGTGGTTTCTGGATCGCCGCGAACCGGAATCTCGCTGGCTGTATCTGATTGCCGTGCTATGGGGAGCCGTGATTGCCACCGGGCTGGCTCTGCCCATCAATGACTTTATCTTCAAAAGCGTGAGTGATTTTGTGGCGGTTCATCCCGACATCAAAGCCATCCTTGGCGAAGGTGCTGGAAAAACCCTTGCAGTGCCCATTGCTGGGCCACTCGTTGAAGAAACAACCAAAGGGCTGGGCGTGTTGCTCCTGTTTTGGCTGTTGCGTTCGGAATTTGATAATGTGCGCGACGGCTTTATCTATGGTGCATTGGTGGGCATCGGCTTTAATTTGCTGGAAGCCCCGCTGTACATCACCAATGGATTTCATAACACCGGAGATATCCCGCTGTATTTCCAGATTGCCGATCGCTTTGCCCTGTTTGGGTTTGCGGGTCATGCCCTATACACTGGGCTGTTTGGCATGGGCCTGGGATTAGCCCGTCAAACGACCCGCCGCTGGTTGCGTATTGCGGCTCCAATCGGTGGTTGGCTGTTAGGTTTTTCGGGTCATTTCCTTAACAATGCCATCGGGTTATTCCTGGCACTCTTCGTTTATTTTTTGACGGGTAAACCTCTGCCGAATGTACCCGACACTCCAACCCCCGCCCCAACTGTGGTGGAACCCTTTCTCAATCAGTGGGTGCAGCACAGTGCCATCCGACTGGTGGGCTTTTTCCCGTTTTTCCTGATTGTGGGGGTGATGCTGTGGCAGAGCGGCACCTGGGAGCGGAAGGTGATCCAGGAACAGCTTGCGGATGAGCAGGAACCCGTGATTACGCCGGAGGAATATGAGGGAGTGAAGCGCGATCGCCTCTTCCGCACCCGCCGCATTGCTGGATGCAATCGCCGCACTTCGACCGCCATTGTCAGAGCACAGGATGAACTGGCGTTTCGCAAATGGCGACTGAAGCAGCAGGGGCAGAACGTGGAGAAGGATGAACTGGTGGCATCCTGGCGAGATGAATTGCTGCGCCTGCGTGGATCGGTAGCGCCCAACGGGGTGCTGGGTCAAGTGAGTTGAGCACCCCGAATCCATCTCCTCCCTTATCTGCGGTTCGACTGACGCTCACCGCAACGCCCATTGCCCATCGCCCATCCCCCCACGCCTGTAGGGGCGAACCGCTGTTCGCCCCTACATCCCCCCATCCCCCCATCCCCCCACCCATCCCCCCATCCACCCCCTCAATGAAACCCCTAACCCGCCCCCTCCTCGCCCTCGCCGCCTGCCTCGCGACCCAGTCCTCCGCCATGCCTCAGCCTCCTCGCTACCCCCGCACCGTCATCCCCTGCCCTACGGTGCTGCCTACCAAAGAAGTTGAAGGCAAAACGATCACCTGTGGCATCCTCACTGTGCCGGAAAACTACGCCAACCCCAACGGTCGTAAGATTGACCTCGCCTACGCCGTGTTGCACAGTCGCAGCCTCTCCCCCGCCCCCGACCCGGTCGTGGATCTGCGCGGTGGGCCAGGGGGCAGCACCCTGGAGGCAGGAGCACTGAAGCTACGCACCCAAATCTATGAACCCCTGCGCCAGACCCGCGATGTGATTGTGTTTGATCAGCGGGGCGCGCAATATTCCAATCGATTGGGCTGTGCCCCGGTCGCTCTGATCACCCTGGCGGTTTTGTTGGACCCCAGCAGTGCCTACGCAGGCGTGCTCGATCCGCTGCTGACGCAGATGCGATCGCGCTTTCCCAGCGCCGATGACAACATGGTACAAACCTATACCTACTTAAACCTGTGTGCTCGGGTACTGGAAAAACAGGGCAACGACTTAAGCCAGTACAACACCCCCAACAATGCCCAGGATGTGGTCAACCTGACTGCCGCCCTGGGCTATCAGCAGATTAATCTCTACGGCATTTCCTACGGCACCTACTTAGCCCAACAGATTATGACCCGCTACCCCGACCGGGTCCGCAGTGTGGTGCTTGACTCTACCATGCCCCTGCAAGCCAACACCTATGAGCAGCTCGTTCGGGATTTTGAGGTTAGCTTCCTCAATCTGGTGGAAGACTGTGAGGCCGAGACCGCCTGCCGTACTGCCTACCCCAACCTGAAGCAGCGCACCCAGGCTCTGCTGGCCAAACTCGATCAGTCCCCCATTCCCCTGGCTGCACCCATCACCCCCCAGGGACAGACGACGCCCATCGAGCGCGTCACCGCTGCCGATTTTGCCACGCTGATCGAGAAGATGAATGGGCGACCGGGCCAGATTGCTGCCTACCTGCCGCTGATTGTCCATGAACTGGAGCAGGGTATCACTACTACCTTTGTCGGGGTGATGACCGGGGCACTGTTTGCCAGCGCAACCCCCCCGCCTACCGGAGAACCTTCGGCAGCAACCTATCGTTTGCAAGCCCGTGATTTTGAAGCCAGGGCTGATGACATTTTGCGCGCCCAGGCTGCCGCTGCTGAAACCAACCGCCCCGCCAGTCGGTGGGTAAAACAGGTACAGTCTCTGGCCGATGCCCTGCCTGAGCCAAAGAAAACTCTGCTGTTGGTCAACTTCTATGGCATCGGCTATCTCGAGACCCCGCGCAATCGGCAGACCCTGCTCACCTTTGTGGCGGAGGAGTTTGAGGGTGACACCGCTGCTACCCTCACCGCCGCCGTCAACGCCATGTCCGAAGGAGAGGTGCGCCATGTGTACGAGGTGGTGTCGGCGCTCACCGATTCCGTCTTTCCTATTGATAGAGGCATTACGACAGGGATGTTCCGCAGTTTGGACTGCCGGGAAACGGTGCCCTTTAATAACCTGACTCGAACCCAGGCTCTTTATGAAAGGATGCTCATGCCCCAACTGGGGAAAGGGCGTTTGGTGGCGGCCCAACAGGCGTTCGATATCTGCGCCTTCTGGCCGGTGGAACCCGCTCCCGCCAGCGAACATCGCCCCGTCAACAGCAGCATTCCTACCCTGGTGCTGCAAGGCCGCTACGACACGGCAACCAACAGCGAAGTTGGCCCCACGGTCATGGAAGGACTCCGCAACGGTGTTCTGGTGGAGCTTTCCAGTACGGGACATGGGGCGATCGTTTTCTCTCAGTGCGCGAGGGATATCGGCGTCGCCTTTGTGAACAACCCGCAGCAAAAGCCCGATACCCGCTGTACGGCAACCCTCCTGCCTAAGTTTGTGCTGCCCCCCGCTCAGTAGTTAGAGGTAACCCTCATGAATTTAACGTCATTCTCAAAGCCAAAGATTGCGATCGCCGACCTGCCCAATCCGTCCATTCCTGAGCAAGTGCATTAGTGGCTAAATTGCACCACAAAGCCATCCTGATACCGCAAAATTCTGTTTCCGATTCAGTCTATTTTCCTGCAGGTGTTCATGGTGTCCCCTTCCTCCGATCAGTCCTTAATTGAAGCCGTCGCGGTTTTGCAAGCAATCTACGGGCCACCCAGTCAGTCTGGGTTTGGCAGTGCGGTGTTTGCTGATCTGACCCAGCCTGGAACAGACCTGGAGCCGATCGCCCGCCACTACTATCAACACTTTGTCGGCCCACTCTGGGAGCAGTATGGTGAATCTGCCTGGATGAGTGTCTGGAAGCAGATCTACGTGCGCCCCAAAGGGATTCAGCCGGATATTGTGGCGGAGTTGAAGGCGATCGCCGATCCTCTTGCCGTTCAATATGTGCCGATCCTGCTTCTAACCGAAACGGATGATGACGCCAGAGCACAGCAAGCCTTAGCAACCGTTTTCAACCATCCTCAGGTGACAAACCTGAGCGTTTATGCGATCGGGGATGGCTCTGCCATGTCCGGGTTACTCCTGGCTGGCAGCCGCACTAGCGGCGAAACCACCGTTCTCATTTCACTGTTGGATTAAATATTAAGGATACTCCTCATGAACCTGCGGCTGACTCATTTTTCCTCATTAGCCATCCTCAAGGTTGCTATTGTTTTCATCCTCAGCAGTGCAGTCAATGGAGTGACCCCTAATCGCGCCCAGTTTGGTGCGGCATGGAAAACCGTTGACTGCTCTACGTTTAAGTTTGTGGTTGAGTAATCGTTTATCTTGAGGTGACTATGTCGCTCAATGCTCAGTCTCGTACACTCTATGGTTCTCCCCTGAGTAAACCTAAATTTGCCAGCTTTGTGATTATTCTGCTGGTTGTACTCGTCATTTTGAGTACGTCCAGCATCGTCAACAATATCGTTGCCCCAACCTCTGCCAAAGGCGGCATCCCAATTTTTCTGATGGCGCTGGCCTGGTCTGGGTTTCTTTGCATCATCCCGATCGCCATTCTCTGGTTTCTCGATCGTCGCGAACCAGAATCGAAATGGCTCTAAGCGATCGCGCTGTTGTGGGGCGACTGGGAACGGCGGGTGATTCGAGAGGAACTGGCGGATGAGCAGGAACCCGTGATCACTCCCGCCGAATACGAAGCTGTGAAGGGCGATCGCATCTTCCGCACCCGCCGCATTGACGGCACCGATCGACGCACCTCAGCGGCGATCGTCCGGGCGCAAAACGAGCTTGCTTTCCGTAAATGGCGCGTGAAACACCTGGGGCAATCTCCAGACAAAGATACGCTTGTCGCTTCCTGGCGTGATGAGTTAACGCGATTGCGGGACAGGAAAGCGGCGATCGTAGCCTGAGCTGCAACCGTTGAAGAAACTACAGCGCTTCGCGCTGACATAAAACCACAGTTTTTGTTGAGAGTCCTGCGGAGCGCAGCTCTCAACAAAAACTTTGTACCACACGCACTTGCAAAGTGCTGTATTGCATAGAAAGGAAACTGAACGATGATGGATCAGCTTGCATCACTCTCAAAACCCAAAATCGCCATCCTGGCGGCATTTGTCTATACCGCAATCATGGGCATCGGGATGTTTTACATGAAAACATTCCTGGGCATCAGCTACGGTCAGCCAGAAATGATGAACCTGTTCTGGTTCATTTTGATTATCCTCAATGCCATCAATGTCTTCTGGGTGACTCGTTATTTTAGCTGGCAGGCGATCGGCTTTCGCCCCCTCAATCGCCAGCAAATGTGGTGGTTTTTGCCCCTGATCGCGGTGCTGATTTCGATGTGGGTGGTCTTTCTGTCGGGTCTGGCGCGCACCTCCCTCAGTGCCGCCCAGTGGCAATCATTTGCCCTGGTTGGCTTCACCACCCTGTTAGTCGGGTTTGGGGAAGAAATCATGTACCGGGGCATTGTGTTACACGCCTTTTTGACCACCGGACGGGTACGCTGGGCCATGCTGGTGAGCGCGATCGCCTTCTCCCTACTTCATGCGGTGAATATATTTGGGGGCCTTCCTTTACTGAGTGTCCCGATACAACTGCTCAATACCTTTCAGTTTGGCTTTTTCTTTGCACCGCTGATGCTCAAACTCAACAGCATCCTGCCGTTAATTATCTTCCACTGGCTGTGGGACTTTGTGCAGATTATCGCCCCGTCGCTAGTGGATGAACAAACGACCACAGCGATGAAATCGATCGTGCAACTCGGCGATCCGATTCAACTGATTATGGGCATTGTGATGTGGTTGCAGATCAAGCAGGTGCCAGAGCGGGCGATCGCCAATCTGCCCAATCCGTCAATTCCTGAGCAAGTGCATTAAACGGAAATTGTCTCTTGGCGTAGCTTAGCCCAATCAAGCCGCTCTTTGTGGTGGAATAAACCTGCTTCTTTGAAGGTACGTTGACCGCTTGGATTAATCCGCAATCAGGGATTACAAACATGAAAAAAATCTACCCATTTTTGGCGCTGGCTGTGATGGTTTCGATTTTCACCTGGTATGGACTCACCCATTCAGGGGGGAAACCGGAAGCCGTGATCACCCAGGCTTCTCAGGCTTCTCAGGCTGCTTCGGTTTACCGCACCCAAACCATTCCCTGCCCGGTCGCACTGCCATCGGAAACGGAAGGCAAGACCGTGACCTGTGGCGTGCTCACCGTCCCCGAAAACTATGAGCAGCCGAATGGTCGCCAAGTCGAAATCACCTATGCCCGCTTTCACAGCACCAGCCTGTCGCCGTTGCCCGATCCGGTCTTTTACTTATCGGGGGGACCAGGGGGCAGTGCCGTGACTGATCTCGATGGTCTCAGTCGGGTTGCTTTTGCCCCTTACCGCCAGACCCGTGATTTGGTGATGTTTGACCAGCGGGGAACCCAGTTTTCCAGTGCGTTAGGCTGTGCGCCCACCGCCTTTGCCCTGGAGAAGTTGGGGAACCAGTTTGAACAATATGTGAAAAAGATTGCCGATAATAATCCGTTGACAAACGATCGCACGATCGCCCAGTATGCCGTCTGCGCCCAGGTGCTGCAAAAACATGGTTTTGATCTGAGTCAGTTCAACACTCCCAACAATGCCCGCGATGCCGTGAATTTAGCTGCCGCTTTGGGGTACAAGCAGATCAACCTGTATGGTATTTCCTACGGCACCTATCTGGCGATGGCGATCGCCCGTGACTACCCCACCGTCGTTCGGAGCGTTGTTCTGGATTCCACCGCCACTCCCAATGTCAACAAATACACTGAGGCAGGACAACGGAACGTCACCCCTGTATTTAACCTGTTGCAGGATTGTGCAGCCGAGCCCGCGTGCAACCAGGCATACCCGAATCTGCCAGCCCGTTTGAATGCCTTGCTGGAAAAACTGGCCCAACAGCCAATTCCCTTGCCCACAGCGGAGTCTGTGCCAAACCCGGCGGGAGCGCCTCCCCCTGAAACCAGCATTACGCTCCAGAGCTTTGCGAACAATGTACCGCACTGGATTTCAATCCCCCCTTTCACAGGCTATTTGCCGTTGATGATTGCTGAACTGGAACAAGGCAAGACAACCACCTATGAGCAAGCCCTCTCCGGGCAACTCTCCCAGTCCGCCCCCCAATCGGAGGGTTTGTCAGTGGTCGAGCATTATCGGACGCTGGCTGCTAATTTTGAAATTCAAGCCCAGGATCTGCTAACGCAACAGGCGACCATTGCCCAGGAAAGCCGTCCGTCAACCCAGTGGGTAAACCAGGTAAAAACACAGCTACAGACGTTGCCAGAAGCCGAGCAAAATCTCGCGATCGCCAACTTCTATGGTGTGGGCTACGAAGAAAACCGGGGGCGCGATCGCAAAACCCTGCTGGACTCGATCGCTGAAATCTTTCCGACTCAAACCGCTCAGCCCCTCCAGGCAGCATTGCAGGCCATGCCTGACGCGGAAATTCGGCACATTTATGAACTGCTGACAGACAACATCAATCAGGTCAGTCCCGTCGATCGAGGAGGGATGATGGGAGCGAATTTCAGTTTCGACTGTCGCGAGCATGTATCCTGGAGTTCTGTGACCGACGCCGAAGCCTTGAATCGCAGCCTGCCGCTGCCCCTGTTAGCCCAGGCAAGCTTTGGGGAGAATCTGGAATTCATCGCCACCTGTCAACACTGGCCGGTTAAACCCGCAGACCCCAGGGAACGGCAAATCGTGAAAATGAATGTTCCCACCCTGGTCTTGCAGGGGCGCTACGATGCCGCAACCAGCACCGATCGCGGGAAACGCGCCATGGAATGGTTAAACAACGGCACCTATGTGGAATTTCCCAGCCTGGGGCATGGGGTGATCTCAAATCCCTGTGCCAGAGACATTGCCATCACGTTCATTAACCGTCCTGAGATCGCTCCCAATACAAGCTGTACTGCCGAGCTGAAACCGAAGTTCCTGATAGGCAGCCCCGCTGCTTCGACTCAGCCTGCCCCCGCTGCCACCCCCACTCAACCGGAGATTGCCATTAGCCCCGCTGCCACGGGTCAGAATGCTACTTCCGCCAGCCCAAGTGCAACAACCGCCCAATCTACCCGCTGCGAAACTGCTGGCTACGTTGCTCAGATTTCCTGGCAGGGTTCTCAACCGCGCATGACCTTCACGCGGAAACCTTCAGAGGTGCTTGTGAACAATGCACCGACCACTGTAAAAGCGAATCCCGATGCCAGCACGACCTATTCAACGGCAGACCCATTGCCCACCTTTGCCCGCGTCTTCTCAGACCGCACCTGCTTTGTTCAGGTGTTAGGCAGCAATGGCACCGTCTCGCTGGAAGAGAATGGCCGGACACAGTAACATTCTGTCTCTCCATGAACGCGAGATGGGTTGCCGATCAAACAGCAGCAGCTCTATCATCAACAACCAATGCGCTGAAACCGGAGTCCGTGCTGCCAACCGCCTTATCTTTCGTTGATCCTTGCACCACGGGTTCTCCCCCTTCATTCACCCCAATTGCCATGGAACATTCCACGAAGGTCAACTTCAAAGCCCGCAACCTGATTCTCGACTACGCACTGGGGGCGGCGATCATTGCTCTCCTGCCGCTGCCCCAGGTAAATTGGCTGAAAGCGATCGCCCTGCTTGGACTCAACCTGTTTTTGGTAATCGGGATCGCGCGTCTCTGGAACTTCAAAAAGGGCGGTGATGTACTCGCCCGAATCGGCATCCTGTTCGGCATTGTGGGGGCGATCGGGGTGGGAATTTTGGGCTGGCTGTTACTGGTGATAGGGGGAGTTATGGTTCCCATGCTGGGATCTTTAGCTCCCGGCATGGCTGCGTTCTCCTATTTTTGGGGATTTGGGCAAACGGTGCATCATTTTTACATCAGTAAGGCACCCAAAATGCAGGCTAATTCATTGGAGGGCCAGGACGATGAGGGTTAACCGACGGTTTCTACTGTTGTCTGGACTGGGGGCAACCATCGCGGCTGTGTTGGGGCGAGAGCAGTGGCAACGGAGCGCGGCTGAAGCGGAACAGGCGAAACTCCGGCAATTATACAATCCGCAAACCCTGGTTCAAGAGGCATTTCAATCGGATGTTGTGGCGTTGCAAGATTTGCGGGCAGTGCAACAGAGCGCCAGGTTGCGATCGCCCACACTGGACTACAATCGCCAGTGGACAAAACCTGATTGACTGACAGATTTTACCGTAGGTTGGGTTGAACAGCGTGAAACCCAACACCAGCAGCGGTTATGTTGGGTTACGCTGTCGCTAACCCAACCTACGCAGGAATTGGGGTTTCAGGAGTTTTGTCAGTCAATCAGGGACAAAACTGTTGATTATTGGCAGTAAACTTTCTACTCATCAATATCTGCGGGGCAAATTTGATCCCGATTATGATGGCAGCGTTTCGGCATTGCCGCTACATTCTCAGGGATTTACAACTTTTCAACAAATTGCTTCCTTTAAAGCATCTGAACGATTAGAAGAATCCATCTCGTTTGAAGTTCCAACCAATGATCTTACTACCACGCCAAACCATTTGAACGATATTCCTGAGCATATCGGTCATGTGAGAAATACGGTTGAACAACAAGTAAAACAAGTGGTTCAACTAAAACAGCAAATTTCAGTCTCCTATGGGTTTCTCCTGTCTTCTCCGAAACTGAACATCTTAATATTTCGGGGAACTCAGCGCCAAACAGAGTGGATAGAAAATGTGCTGGCTTTGCAAACACCCTACCGGAATCCGGTAACGAATCAACCGTTGGGAAAAGTACATTTGGGCATTTATGATTTTTACCAGTCTGACCTGGCTAAATCTGTGATGGCAGCTATCAAATCCATCGATCCAAAAATTCCCCTGCTGATCGCTGGCCATAGCCTGGGAGCAGCTTTGGCAACTCTGGCTGCGATGGATTTAGCACTCCTTTATCCTAAACTCCAGCCCAATCTTCACCTCTACACCTATGCCAGTCCACGGGTGGGCGATCGCGAGTTCGTTGAAGCCCACAGCAACTTAATTCCCAATCACTACCGCATTGTTAATCTGGCGGACACCATTCCCCTATTGCCCATGAGCAGACAGCTCAACGCTGAATTTGTGCATGGAGGTGAGCAATGGTCTTTCTTGTCTTATCAAGGCGATATTGTACCCAATCATCTTATTGAAACTTACCATAACGCGATCGCACGGGAAGTTGAAACTAAATCCAATTGAGGGTTGAGGCACAGAAGTCAATTTTACCCAGATTAAGCCTTGGTTTAAGTCATCATTTATTTTCGGTACCGATGTTGCTGAATGCCCAAACCCGTACACTCTCTCGTTCGACACTAAGGGACTTTATTAACCCGCAAAATCCGCTCCTGGAGCGGATTTTGCGGCGAACTTGATTTGAGCACCGATTGAGTCAAAAGTCCAGTATTTTATAGCAAGCCCCTTACTCGAATTGTTGATTTCTGGATGACCAGCGTTTCAGTGAAAATCGGCTGCGATCGCGCACGACCAGACTGGGTGGATTGCCGTCTTGCAGGTTTGCGATCGCCACCATCTGACCATTCACGCTGCTGTAGATCAGATTCCCCGTACTCGACAGGATTACTGTTTGGGGTGGAGCTGTTTCGGTGGGGCGAATGGTTGCGATGGCTTCGGATTGACCATCTCCCGTCAGATCAAGTAACTGTACTGTCCAGCCCCCGATTGCCTGGAGATTCATCTCTGATGAATTCGTGGACACGGGAATGGATTGTTGTGGAAGCTGCTGCATCAGCGTGGCCATGACTGCGTTGGCCCAGGTTGGCTGCTGCTGGTGTAGTTCTTCCAGGGTGATGGTGCGATCGGGCTGCACCCACTGGAGGGTTGCGGGCGTAGCGGCCAGCAGCGGCATGGGAGAACTGTTCTGCTCCGGTTCTGCTGAGGAAATATCACCCGACGCAACAACAGCCAGTAGCTCTGGCACATTACTCACCATCCGGACGGCCTGCACGGTGGCATCAATGATCTGCAACTGGTCATTGTGCCAGGTCGTCAGTTGCAGATTTGTATCAGTCTGGAGTCCCAGCAGGTGCCACAGGTAGCGGGGGGTCAGGGCACTGCTGGAACGTCGTAGGGGCGATCGCTGCCAGCCCTGGCTCGTCTCAAACCGGGTCACCTGAATCCGGTAAGCTGTTTGTCCGGGTGCCAGTTGAAAGGGTTTGTCGTCGGTGGTTTTCCAGTTCTGGGTAGCGCTACCGATGGGGATGGCTTCCCCCAGCAGGCGACCGGGGCTGTTGGGTAGAGACGTTTGAGCGACTGGAGTGCTGTCTAACAGGCGCAGAATTTGCTGGGTACGCGGATGCAGCGCCACGCTCTGAGGCGAAATCTGATTCTGCTGCTGCAACCAGGCGATCGCCGCTGCCCGTCCCTGTCGTGCGTAGACGAACAGCCCTCCCACTGTTTGTACTTCTAGCGAGGGCGACACCTTTAACGCTGCTGCTACCCGTTCCCAGAGGCGATGGTTGCCATTCAGCAGCGTTGAGAGATCGTAGCCGTCCTGAAACGCTGACCGCATCAACTCCATCGCTTTCTGCCAGTCACCGTCAATGATCTGCACTGTAATTTGTTCGGTGGGGCTGGCCCAGGTGCGTTTTGCCTGGGCGCGAGTGACATTGGCGTGCAGGGTGATGACATCCAGTTGGGCCTGAGCTGATGCAGTCCAGTCCTTGCCCCACTGGCGTTTGAGCGAATCCAGCAATTGTTGAGCTGGGGTCCACAGACCGCTTCTGGCCAGTAGCAGGGCATTATCGTAGGCCGGGTCATCAAGCGCTGCTGTTTCCAGGGAAACGGGGATGAGACGAACGGGAGTGTTGAGATTCGTGGGCTGCGATCGCACCTGCCACACCGCGTACTTCGGCTCCAGACCCACTGTTTGATTCAGCACCAGCTCAGCGGTTTTGCTTCCGGTAACCTTCTGCCATCGGGGAGGTCTTCCGGCGGGGCTGCTCCAGGGCATCTCCAGGCTGAGACGTGATTTACGCCCATCGTACCGTCCCAGTTGACCGTACAAAATGGAGCCGCTGCCTTCGCCTCGCTTACCGCGCAGCAGGAACCAGATACCGCCGCCCGGTGCCGTCCCTTCCATCGCAGTCAGCCCAGTCAGCGGCATGGCATCCAGGGAGCCGCGATGGGTGACGGTCGCGTTTGCCAGGGGGGACAGCACAAAATATTCGTCGGGACCGTTGATGCCCAGGCGATCGATTACCCGCCACTGGGTATTTGTCTCCAGAGAAGTGGAGCGATACACATGCAGTTCAGTAATTTGTCCACAGGTCTGGGAGCCTGTGGGGCAGTCTTTGATCAGAACGGGGACAAGAATGTCGCGAAAACTTTCTTCGACTGATCGATTGAGCAGGATCGGCTTTCCCAGTTCCAGTCCCCGCTGATTGGCCTCTCGCTCCAGGTCGGCCATACTGCGAGGAATATCATCGCGCACCAGGGCCGTTTGATGCCATGTGGGCATTAGCCAGCTCAGCCAGCGCACAGAACCAGGATTAATAATTAACCAGAAGGCCAGCCAACCAGCCGCTGCGATCGCCCCCACACCACCCATCCACAGCAGCAGCACCAGCAGCCGTGACCAGACCGGAGGTTTCTCTGGCGGTGCGGTGACCAGGAGATAGATGCTGCCACCATCGTCGTCTGATGCTGCGACCGGAGGTTCCACAATGCCCGTCGCCCGCTTTGAGAGGGAGTTAGAGGGTTTGCGGCTGGGGGTCTCTTGAGGGGGTGTTTTCGCGGCGTCGGGAGATACCCACACGCGAACCTTTGATGGACGCTGGCTCAGCGGTTGCCCTGAGGAGCCATTGTCTGGCTGCCTGCCCGATCGCCCCTGCGGCTTTCTGGAAAATGGTTTGTTCTGGCGCTCCATCCCACGTTTTCCTCAATGGCGTTAATTTACTGCCTCAGGTCACAAATCGACAACATCCCCAGACAGATCTAACGAGTCAGGCAAGGGTGACAATCAAAAATACAGCGCTTTGCACTGAACTATAAAACCAAAGTTTGTGCCAGATGCACTTGCAAAGTGCTGTAAAAGTGTTGATGTTTTTGTGGGTTCGGGGGCAAGGGGCCCCGCAACCGAAAAATAAAAAACTCCTAGAAAAAAAAAAAAAAAGAGTGTTTTTGTGGGGGGTT
>CAZVXA010000033.1:34437-41241 GCA_964630955.1 uncultured bacterium
TGAACTTAAATAAAAAACCAATTTTTGTGCCTGTTTAACTTCAAATGTTATTTAATTGTTTTTTTTTTTTTTTGGACGCGGCCAATTGCGCCGCTTCCACAAAAACATCAACACGTCTAGAACAACACAAAAATAGCAGTGATTTTACGGGGATTAGTTTTGGAAGGTTGTAAATTTTGCATGAATTTCTGTTTTGATCTCCCACAGGTTGATCTCAGGAGATTCTGAGAAAAAAACTACTCGCTCTCCCTGCTGGAGTTTTGACTATTTCTCCTAAAATGCCGCGAAACGCTCTCTAAAAGAGCGTTTCGCGGCATTTTAGCTTTTCCCGCCGATTTTTCCTGAAACGCTGACGGAGTCAGCGTTTCAGGAAAAATCGGCGGATTTAGTCAAGGGTATCTTATTTTGCACTCCGCCTGATTTCTGTCACGTCCACCCGTGATCGAAATCACGTTTACTTCCCTGCTCGGACAGTACCTTTGGGAGGAATTTGCGGGTTCGTGAGGATTGCCTCTACGGAAGACGATCGCCCACCCCTGACTCCTGCCGCCACCCGCGAATGGCGGGTTCATCCCGACTCAGTGCCGCTACCGTTTCGACACTGCCCCCAGTTTTTCTACCGCAAACACAGCAATGCAACGGGCGATCGCTTCCCCGTTTCTGCATCCCCCAGAGCAGCCTGCTGAACGGTTTGCCGCCACCGTTCGCAGGTATAGCTCTGAGTTGTTCTGCCACTGCATCAGGAGAAGTATGTCTCAGTCCACGGTTCAAACGCCTCAAGCGATCGCCATCATTGATGGTGCGATCGCCAATCCCCAATCCATTATCAATGGCCTGACTCCGGGAACCCGCGTTGTGACGCTTGACCCCAACCGTGACGGAATTCTGCAAATTACCGAAGCACTGAAGGGCCTGAGCAGCATTGATAGCCTGCATGTTTTTTCTCACGGCAGTGCGGATCGGGTTCAGCTCGGCTCTACTGCCCTGAGCAGCAACAGCCTCAGCCGCTATGCGTCTCTGCTCAGCCAATGGTCGAAGTCCCTTTCACCGAATGCCGATGTGTTGCTCTACGGCTGCAATGTTGCTTCCGGCGGCAGCACCCTGATCCAGGGCTTGAGTCAGATTACTGGAGCGGATGTGGCCGCCTCCAATAACCTGACTGGAAGGGGTGGGGACTGGAATCTGGAAGTCTCTACCGGACGGATTGAAGCGGCTCCCGTGATGAGTGCTGCGGCGATGGCGGCCTATAACGGGACGCTCAATCTCGTCACGGTGACCAATGCTGCCAATACGGGCGTGGGTTCTCTGCGTTGGGCGATCGGGGTAGCGCGAGCCGGAAGCACGATTCAGTTCAGTGCGGCTCTGGCCAATCGCACGATTACCCTGGCCAGCGAAATTGGCATTGCAGCCGGAAAGAATCTGGTTATTAATGGGGCCAGCGCTCCCGGTTTGACCATCAGCGGCAACAACCGCAGCCGAATTTTTCTGGTCAATTCAACCTCCGTCCAGCCCACCAGCCTGACGGTGCGCAGTCTGACTCTGGCGAATGGGTATACCCGCGATCGCGGCGGAGCCATCGCCACCACTCACCGGGCAAATCTCAGCATCCAGGGCGTCGCCTTTCGCAACAACGTGGCCGATAGGGGTGGTGGGGCAATCTTCAGCGCCTTTGAAGGCACGCTGACGGTGAACGGTAGCACCTTTACGGGTAACAGGGCGATCGCCGGAAATGACGAACGGGGGGCGGGGGCGATCGCCTTCTGGGGGCCGCGTGCCTTCACGATTCGCAACAGCAACTTTGTCGGCAATCGCGGCATCAACGGAGGGGCGATCAACAGCCTTAATGGCAAACTCACGATTGAGAACAGCCGTTTTCTCAACAACGACACCCTTAGCGGTTTCTACGACAGTGGCAGGGCAAATCCCTTCTTGCGGGGCTTTGGTGGGGCGATCTACGCCGATCGCGCCAGTGCCACCAGCGAACCCTCCGGCACCATTCGCATTGTGAATACGCGCATTGAGGGCAATCGGGGTAGAGGGGAGGGCGGTGCGGCCTACCTCTACACGGGACGACAGGACAATGTGCTGATTTCCAGTACCCTGTTCCGCAATAATAGCGTCCAGCCCTTGCCCAATGGCGGGAATGCGGGTAACGGGGGCGGCTTAGTGGTGATGAGCAACGAGCTGAATCGCGGCCTCCAGATCTTCAATTCCTCCTTCGTGGGCAACCTTGCCACTAACCAGGGCGGCGGTCTGTGGGCAATGAAAGCTCCTGCCTCCATTGTGAACAGCACCTTCTCCGGGAACCGGGCCGTCGGCAATGATTTCAACCGTCTGGGTGGAGGCATAGCGCTACTCGGCCCCGGCACCATTGTGAACAGCACGATCGCCAACAACTACGCCGGATGGGTTGGTGGTGGTGTTCATGTGGGCAATGACCCGGTGACCGCCAGAAACACCCTGTTCGTCAACAACTCCGCCGGGAACGGTGGCAACGACTGGAAGATCCGCCAGCAGACCAGTCGCGCTTTAACGAACGGCGGCGGCAATATTCAGTTTCCCAATCTGCTCAGCAACCAGTTCAACCGCTTCAACGACAATCTGGCTACCGACGGCATTCGTGTTGTGAATCCACTGTTGGGACCGCTGCAAACCAGTCCCAATGGTTTGCTGGTATTCCACCCGCTGTCGGCAGTCAGTCCCGCGATTAACCGGGGTGTCACCCCAGGTGCGCCGACTCGTGACCAGCGGGGCGTATTGCGGACGGGCGGAATCGATGTCGGCGCATTTGAGTTCACCACTACGGTTGCGGGTGTCAGCACGATGGTGGCGACTCCCCGCATCCTGGGCGGCGATACAGACGACACCCTGATGGGGACAACCGCCAGCGACCAGATCTTCGGCGGCGGTGGTGCAGATTGGCTAATCGGTGGCTTCGGTGCGGATGTTTTGACGGGTGGTGCAGGGGGCGATCGCTTCCTCTACTCCGGCCCCTCCCAGGCTGCGGCCTTTGCCACTTCTCGTTTTGGCAGTCTGGACCAGATTACCGACTTTGACCCGACGCAGGGCGATCGCCTCCAGATTGACACTGACAACAACACCGCCACCGTTGAACGTCCGATCGCTCTTTTCCATGCGGGAATTGTCCCCGGAGGCGCTCTGACTGCTGCTGTTCAGGCTGCGTTTGGGGATAAGAATCGGGCGATCGCAGGCGCACAGGCGATCAACCCCAATGAGGCAGTGCTGCTGAACTGGAATGCCCGGACGTATCTGGTGGTGAATAATGGCGATCGGGTTTTCACTGGGGGCGATCTGTTGA
Source organism: uncultured bacterium (assembly GCA_964630955.1). Classification (GTDB taxonomy): domain Bacteria; phylum Cyanobacteriota; class Cyanobacteriia; order Elainellales; family Elainellaceae; genus CAZVXA01. The sequence goes on from CAZVXA010000033.1 coordinate 37,757, forward strand.
TTGATATGACGAGGATGCGGTTTCCGGTTGCCCATGCTGTGCTGGGTGCGCTTCCGGTTGGGTCGTACTTTGCTTGATTTGGTGTTTCAATGTGATTTTTCTGCTAATCAGGAGAACATGCAAATGACCGATTCTGATGGTGGTTGCTGGATCTGAAAATACTCAAGCCATGAGGTTCGTTGCGTACCTTGATGTGACTCGTACCGTTGACAGTAGTCCACTCAAGAAACTTTGCCTGGTTAGTGTGGCGCGCGAAGCGCGCCACACTAACCAGGCAAAGTTTTTCAACCGGGCAGGGGTCCGAACGTCCCTCCTTGGCAAGGCGTTCGGAGTTCGGTGAGGCTCACTCGATCCGCGACCCCTCGGACTTCGGCCCGTGCTCAAGTGTTCGACGGCTCGACCGAGCGCTCGTCGAACGTCTGAACTCACGCCGAAGTTCGAGGGGTCGAGCCGGGGGATTGAGAGGGGTAAAGTTATTGATTTACCGCTCCTTAAAGGATTTATCAGATTGTCCTATGCAGCGCTTTGCAAGCGCGTAATTACAAAGGTTTTGTTGAGAACTGTACGGAGCATGGCTCTCAACAAAAACGTGGTTTTATCTCAGCGCAAAGCGATGTAACTTTTTGGTGTTATTTCCTTCAGGTGTTATTTCCTTTAAAGGGCGGGAATAATAGATTCAGTTGATAGTTCAGAGTGTGCAATTAGACTGGGAACAGCCATAACCTTCCACTTTGAGCGCAAAGCATTGCGCACAGCATTAAGAACTACCGAGTCATCAATTCAAATGTCATAAGCCCCAGATTGCAGGATGCTTGTTTGCAGAACCTGTGGCCTGCGTTTGCCCCATTTGTGCAGATTGCAATTACACAACATTTCCTTCATTCAGGCAAAGGATCTCTACTATGCAAACGCTTCTGGTCTCTGACAAGCTCACCTCATTTAACTCCATCAGCAACCAGGCAGAGATTGCCTGCTCAGGTACCCATCTGGGACGATCGCTCGTCATCATCGACACGGCCCTTGAAGACTACGCAACTCTTATTGCAGCGATACCGTCTGGGTATGAAGTGCATCTGCTCAATGCAAGTCAGTGTGGGATTGCTCAGATCACCCAGGTTCTGCGAGAGCAAGTTAACATTGCCAGCCTGCATATCCTGTCGCATGGACGTTCTGGCGAACTGCTGCTTGGTAACAGCACTTTGAATCTGGAGAATCTGTCGGATTATGTAGCTCAGCTTCAGGTGTGGCGCAGTGCACTGAGCGAGAATGGCGAAATTCTGCTGTACGGCTGCGAGGTGGCAAAGGGCGATCGCGGCCTCCAGTTCATTCATCAATTGGCGGAGAAAACCGCAAGTGCGATCGCGGCATCGACGACGCTGACGGGCGATGCGAACCAGGGTGGCGATTGGGAGTTGCAGGTGCGAACGCGATCGCTGCAAACAGCATTCTTATCGCTGAATCACTACCGGGGGGTACTGGTTACCTTTGGTAATCCCATCGCTGGAAACGTTGGAAACGGTCCCGCTGCTGTTGCTGTAGGGGATCTTAATGGTGATGGCAATCTCGACATTCTCACCAGTGACTTAGGTCAAGCCATAGGTAATTTTCGCATCGGTGGCGCATTTACGTTTTTGGGTGACGGCAAGGGAGATTTTACCAGTGGAAGCACCCTTACTACACTTGTCGGTACAGCACAGGGGAATATTCTGGCAGATGTCAATGACGACGAGAAACTCGACTTCATCAACTTACTCCAGAATGGAGACGTAACAATTAGTTTCGGGAATGGGAACGGAAGTTTTCTCAGCACCAACTTCATTACTCTCAATAAAACTGCTTCATCAATTGCTCTGGGGGATTTTGACGGCGACAAGCTGCCTGATCTTGTTATCACCACTGCTGATGGAGCGGTGGTGCTTAGAAATACGGGCGGTGGAAATTTTGCAAGCCCCAGCAATGTTGCAACGGGTGGAATCGGTTATCCCCGCGATGTAGCGGTAGGGGATATCAACAACGACGGTGACCTTGACCTGGTTATCGCCAGCCCCGATGCGACCCCTTCAAAAGGCACAAGCCTATCCATTCGTCTGGGGTCTATCAATGCCACTTTCACAGGCACCACAGACCTGACCACGGATATTGGCGCTAATCCCACTGTTGTACAGCTTGCGGACATTGACAAGGACAATAAGCTTGACCTGCTGATCTTAGATTCTGGAGCCAACAACATACTGGTCCGCAAAAACCTGGGTAATGGCACTTTTGCGAACAGTACGACTGTTTTTACGAAGATTCCTGGTACCGCCACGGATTTTAAGGTGGTTGATCTGAATCGAGATGGGAACCTCGACCTGGTGATTGGCAGCTACGAAAGCAAATCGGGGACCACCTTTGGTTCTGCATGGGTGCTGACGGGTAATGGCACAGGCAGCTTCTCCAGGCCCACCGAAATTCCCCTGGGGCCTGATTTCACTTCTAGCGAGGTGGCAGTAGGGGATTTCAACCGCGACGGCAGACCCGACATTGTTGTTGGAAACACGTATAACGCTCAGTCCCGCATGGCAGTGGTTCTGCAGGTCAACGCCAAACCCACAGGCAACGTGACGATTACGGGCACCGCCAGGGATGGACACCTCTTAACCGCAAATACCGATGGACTGCGGGATGACGATGGTTTGGGTTCACTCTCCTATCAATGGCAGGTTCTGCAATCGGGTATCTGGAGAGATCTATCGGGTGCTGTTGGCAAGCGCTTTATGCCAAAGACGCCTCTGGTTGGCTTATCCGTCCGCGTCAAAGTTTCCTACACTGACCTCCAGGGCACTCAGGAAACTGTCTTCAGTAATGCCAGTAGGGCGATCGCCAGAAGCATCATAATTGGCACGCAGAAGCAAGACATTCTGAACGGCACTGCCAGCAACGACCTGATTTGGGGGCGGAACGGGGCCGATGTTCTGCGCGGTTTTGCAGGAGATGACTTTTTGCACGCTGGTGCAGGTGACGACATTTTGCAGGGCGGTGCAGGGAATGACATCCTGTACGGAGGCGCTGGACGCGATCGCCTCACGGGAGGAACCGGACGAGATACGTTTGCAATGCATCCCGGCTCTGGACTGGATATTGTGACCGATTTCCAGAATGATATCGATCGCATTGGGTTGTCTGGTGGCCTGAAATTCAGCAATCTGTGGATTCGTCAGGCGATCGGAGGGACTGAAATTGGTGTGAAGGGTCAACCCACTGCCCTCATGATGCTGAACAATGTCCTTCCGGGTCAAATCACTGCCGCAGACTTCACCAACGTAACCCTGTAGGCTCGCATCCATCCAGCGCTTGATTGGCCATACGCAAGACGCATGGCCAATCAAGCCGGGTGCATCTCACTTTTGCAATCGCCTAGAACCAGTTTTGGGGGGTGCGCGGGCCTCGCCGGCCCCCATCGCAAAACTGGGGGAGGAAAATTGGCAAAGTGTGATGGCCCCAGG
>CAZVXA010000034.1:0-41120 GCA_964630955.1 uncultured bacterium
CTGACCCAGCTCGCCCTCTGGAACAACCAAATCAGCGTCATTCCAGAGGCGATCGAAACACTTTCAAAGCTTAAGGAATTAGATTTTCGCGGAAATCCTTTGCCCATTTCTCCAGAGATTCTTGCGAAGACGAAAGAACCGGAAGCCCTCTTTAACTACTGCCGTCAGCTCCGCAGCGGTGAGGTGCGACCGCTCAACGAAGCCAAACTGCTGCTGGTGGGTCAGGGCAGTGTGGGCAAAACCTCACTGATTAATCGGCTGATCCGCGACACATACAACCCCAGCGAGCCGCAAACCGATGGGCTAAATGTTCAACCCTGGCCTATCCACGTCAACAGCAAAGATGTTCGTCTCAACGTGTGGGATTTTGGTGGACAGGAAATTTACCACGCCACCCACCAGTTTTTCTTGACCAAGCGCAGCCTCTACCTGCTGGTCTGCAACTGCCGCACCAGCGAAGACGAAAATCGGCTCTAATACTGGCTCAAGCTGATTGAGAGCTTTGGTGGGCAATCGCCTGTCATCATCGTGGGCAACAAACGCGACGAACAGCCCCTCGACATCAACCGCAAGGCGCTTCAGGAGAAATACCCCAACATTCGCGCCATTATCGAAACTTCCTGTCAATCGGGTTTAGGGATTGAAGACCTGCGCAAGGCAATTACCAGAGAAGTTGGCAACCTTAAAGAGGTGTACGACCTGCTGCCGCTCTCCTGGTTTGAGGTGAAGGAACACCTGGAACAGATGCAGGAAGACTTCATCACCTACGATCGCTACACCGACATCTGCATAGCCAAAACCATCCCCGAAGAGAACAACCAGGAACAGCTCATTGATTTGTTACACAACCTGGGGCTGGTACTTAACTACCGCGAACACCCCATCCTGCAATCCACCAACGTTCTTAACCCCGACTGGGTAACACAAGGCATCTACGCCATTCTCAGCGACGAAACTCTGAAGATGGAAACAAAGGGTGTTCTCACCTTTGACGATCTCAGCCGCATCCTCGACTGTAAGCGATACCCCAAAAGCCGTCATTACTATCTCACAGAGTTGATGAAGGAGTTCCAGCTCTGCTTCGAGCTGCTAAATCGTTCCAAGCCTACCTTCCTGATTCCAGGACTCCTCCCGAAAGAGGAACCCAAAGACACCAACTTAAAGGGTGACACTCTGGAATTCCAATATCACTACCGCATCCTGCCCGAAAGCATCCTCTCCCGCTTCATCGTCCTCACCCATGAAAAAATTCACAACCAGACCTGCTGGCGTACCGGGGTGATGCTGGTCTACTGCGAAGGCGGCGACGTATGCAATATTGCCCGCGTCCGCTCAGACCCCGAAGACAAAAAGATTTTCATCTCCGTCAGCGGGCGCGAATCTACCCGGCGGTCGTTTTTGCTGCTGATCCGCGATGTGTTCAACCAGATTCATCGCCCCCTTGAAAACCTCGAAGTTACTGAATGGGTTCCTGTCCCCGGCCATCCTGAACACACTCCACTCGACTATCAGGAACTTCTTGGACAGGAGGCAATGGGAGAGCGAGAAGTCACCATTGGTAAACTGCGTCTCCGACTCAACCTGCGGCAACTGCTCGATGGCTACGAACCCATTGAACTACGGCAGCGGGCGCGGTTGGAGGGCGATCGTTCCATCAACAACTACTACATTCAAGGAGATTATCAGCCCATGACCGACATCACCAACAATAATCAGGGTGCTAACATCGCCAACAATGCCAACGTGGTCAGAGATAACGCCCGCCAGCAGGCTAACCAGCATATTCACCAGGCCGCCAACCCCTCTCTCGCTGAGACTGCAAAGGAGATCAAAGCCCTGCTCGACCAGCTTGACCTCGACTACAGCCGCACCACAAACGTTGAGCAGGCGACGTTTGCAGCAAAGGCGATCGAAAAGATCGAGAACAATCCAACTCTCAAATCTCGGATTGTTAAAGCGCTTCAGGAGGGTGGCACCACTGCTTTGGAAACGGCAGTCGATCATCCGGCAGTCAAGCCTGTCGTAGCGATGATTAAGGGATTTATGGAGGGCTGAAGGCAGGGCTATTTCATTCTCAAATCAATCCTGATATGGGATGAGCAGGGTAGGATGGGCAAAGCGAAGCGTGCCCATCAATGCATACGAATGGTGATGGGCACGGACTGCCGTCCTTTGCCCATCCTACAGTTCAACTTTGGGTAAGTTCATACCCCAAATCGAGAATGAAATGACCCTGGGGCTGAAGGGGAAATCTAGAGAAGCTGATGCTGTAATTGCCCTAAGAAAATCACAATGCCGAAAGCGAACCGTCAAGCCGGACAAAACATTCGTGCCCTCGCCATCAAACGCCGCACAAAGGCGATCGCTTCCTTTATCTCAGCAGGATTTGTTGCAATTCTCCCCTTTCTGTTAACTGGTCTATTCAACGATTTTTTGCAGCGTCTCCCGTCTGCTCGTCCCCCAGTTCCTTTAAGTCTGCCGCCAATTGCTCATCTCGCATTTATTGCTTTGTCGCTGGGACTGGTGGCAAATGGGATGTACCTGTGGAAACGAGCAGACCACGCAGACCAGGGAGCCAAAGGAGAAGAGGACGTTGCGCTGGAAATGCGATCGCTCCAGCAACACAACTGGAAGGTGGAATACAACCTTCGGCTGGAGGGTGGTCTGGGTGATGCGGATATCGTCTGTATTTCACCAGGAAACAAAGCGTTCGTGATTGATGTGAAATCGCATCGAGGTGAGATTGTTGCAGATGGAGACAAACTCAGCCGCCGCATGGGACAGAATGTTTATCCATTTGAAAAGGATTTTTTGAAGCAGGCGACCCGGCAGGCAGTACAGGTCAAAAAACAGAAGAAACTGGAGTTCGTCACCCCAATCATTGCGTTCTCGAATGCCAGAGTGTCACTTCGTAAGAATCCCTTTCAAAAGGTCTATGTGGTTGAGAAGACACAACTGGTGAAGCTGCTGCGATCGCTAGATTGTTAGGGCGATCGCCCTAACGATCATCCGGCGGCTCAACGGTCGGATCATACGTGACATCTTCGTACAGGTCAGCGATCGCCCCCTCAAATCCAATGCTCCTGAGTTCAAATGTTGGGTGAAACTCGGTGTACGGCTGTAGCTCCCACAACCCATTTTCCTTTCGGCGGTAGCATTCCACCCGCTGTCGTCGGGTGTTGATCAGCACGTACTCTTGCAGACTGTCCAGGGTTTGATAGTCAAAAAACTTGTCGCCCCGATCAAAGGTCTCTGTTGACTCCGATAGCACCTCCACGATCAGACAGGGAAACCGCTTGAAATTGGGGGTTTCCTGATCGCGGGAGTCGCACGTCACCACCACATCCGGATAGAAAAAGCGATTCTTCTTTTCGAGGCGCACCTTCATATCTGAGATATACACGCGACAGCCCGACCCCCGTACTTGCGATCGGAGCATTGCCGCCAGATTCAGCGCGATCGTCACATGGGCATCGGACGCTCCCGCCATCGCATAGACCTGGCCGTCAATGTACTCATGCTTGACGGGACTCTTCTCCTCAAACTGAAGATACGCTTTTGGCGTAAGATGAGGCTTTTGAGAGGATGTGACCATTGGTTTGACCTCCTGCTGAAGTTATTATCGCGCATGGGTTGGGTAAGAGGAGCGATCGCCCTGAAGAAAAAGAGGAAAATAGAGATAGTTTCCCTCCATCCGTGTACTCTGTTGCAGGAGTTTTCAAATGTCTTCCAAGCAACACCCAATGGGTAAAGTCACAACCACAATTACTGTCGTTAACCACATCGACCAAATTCTGGCCGAGCGTGGTTTCATTCAGCCAGATCAAATTCGGACGGTCACGCTGCACGATGTCCTTGTCGATACCGGAGCCAGCAGGCTTTGCCTCCCTGCCCCCGTAATCCGCCAGCTAGGATTGCCTCTACAGAGCGAAGCTGAGGTGAAGACAGCAACGGGAGTTGAAAAGGCCAGAATTTTTAAAGACCTGACGCTCAACATTGCAGGGCGGGAGGGCATCTTTAACTGCATCGAGTTGCCTGAAGGAACTGACCCGCTCCTCGGTCTGATTCCCCTTGAAGATCTGGGCCTGGAGCCAGATTTGCAGAATCAGCGGTTGAGGGTGCTGCCAATGGAAGGGAAACAGACTTACTTGATGGTGATGTAGGGCGATCGCTAAAACCTCGGCAGCGCCAACGTAAAACCCGGTAGCACTGTTCCACCCAAAAGTTGAGCGGGCAGCGCCGCTGTCACCACGGCCTGACCCCGTTCATAAATCTCCACCTGCTGATCCTGGGGATTGATCAGCCAGCCCAACTGCGCCCCGTTCGCAATATACTCCTGCATCTTGTCCCGTAGCGTTTGCAAACTGTCACTGCGTGACCTTAGCTCGATCACAAAGTCAGGGGTAATCGGGGGAAACTGCTCCTGTTCTTCAGGGGTCAGGGCATCCCAACGGCTGCGTTCTACCCAGGCTACATCGGGCGATCGCTTGGCCCCGTTAGGCAATCGAAAAATAGTGGAAGAACTGAAAACCATTCCTAATCCGGTCGCTTCATTCCACATCCAAACCTTTGCACCGATGGAAATTTCTCGGTTACCGCTTTTGCCCCCCACCGGAGTCATAACAATTAACTCTCCCTTTGCCGTCATCTCAAATCGCAGCGCCTCATTTTGACGACACAGGTGGTAGAACTGGTCATCGGTCAACTGTGCAGTAGATACATCAATGGTGAGGGTTTCCATTGCTCACTTCTCCTGAATTAGATAGCCGCAGCGGTGTTCGCCGTTGGCCAGCCAGTGAGTGCGCTCCACCTTGCAATCCTGGAGGGCGATCGCAAACATCTCCAGTTCGTGGCCGCAGACACTGGGGAAGGACTCGGCGATTTGAGAAATGGCGCAGTTGTACTCGGTAATAATGTAGCGGGGTCGGTCGAGATTGTCGCTCTCAACAGTGTGCCACTCAGCCATGTAACCCTCGGCCTTACGGAGTTCCACCAGATTGGCCACCCGTTCCTGCAGGGAACCGACGCCGACCTGCTTCTGGTAGTCCAGCGCTTTTTGCGCCCACTGTTTTCTGAGAATCGTGCCCACCTGGTCTTGTCCCACCGTCTCGGCCAGAGTGTGCAGCAGGGAGACGGCGAACTCATCGTAGCGATCTGGGAGGCGATCGCGCCCTTCCCGGCTAAGCTGATAAAGGTGATTGGGACGGCCCATACCGCTCTGGACAGCCTGGTGTTCGATCAGTCCCTCTTCTTCCAGATCCTTTAAATGACGGCGGACGGCCTGGGGACTGATCTTGAGGTGATCAGCCATTTCCTGGGCGCTGGCTTGACCGCGCTTCACCAAATATTGGAGGATGTCTTGTTTAGTGGTGGGTTGCTGCGCGGCTGTCATCGTCTTTGTGGCAGATTTTCCAGTAATGGGACTCAAGGCGAATGCGGGCGGCAGGGCAGGGGCAAAAAATCTGGATCAAATCGACATAAACAACAATCTTGTTGCTAAAGTACTTTACAATAGAGTTAAGCAACAAATTCGTTGCTTTAATTATAGAAGTTTACTGCCTGCGCTGTCGCCCAACTCATGGAAACTACTCAAACCTCTAATCAAGCCTCCGACAAGAACCTCGAAGCCATGCGGCACTTCTCGGAGCAGTACGCCAAGCGCACCGGAACCTACTTTTGTGTTGATCCCGGTGTGACTGCGGTTGTGATCGAGGGACTCGCCAAGCACAAAGACGAGTTGGGTGCTCCCCTCTGCCCCTGCCGCCACTACGAAGACAAGGAAGCAGAGGCCGCTGCTGCTTACTGGAACTGCCCCTGCGTCCCCATGCGCGAGCGCAAAGAGTGCCACTGCATGCTCTTCCTCACACCCGACAACGACTTTGCGGGTCAGGCACAAGAGATCACCTTTGAAGAGATTCGCGGCGTCACAGATCACTAATTCACCATTCCAGTCCCTTTAACACCACTGCCCATGTCCCCCACCGTCACCTCCCTCGTTAACCAACCCTATAAGTACGGTTTCGTTACTGAGATCGAGTCCGACACGATTCCCGCTGGCCTGAGTGAGGACGTGATTCGCCTCATCTCACAGAAAAAGAACGAGCCAGAGTTCATGCTGGAGTTTCGCCTCAAGGCGTATCGGCAGTGGCTCAAGATGGAAGAACCCAACTGGGCCGAGGTGGGCTATCCACCCATCGACTACCAGAGCATCATCTACTACTCTGCGCCCAAGCAGAAAGAGAAGCTGAACAGCCTGGAGGAAGTAGACCCCACCCTGCTGGAGACCTTCGAGAAGCTGGGCATTCCCCTCTCAGAGCAGAAGCGTCTTTCCAACGTGGCCGTTGATGCCATCTTTGACAGCGTTTCTGTCGCCACCACTTTCCGCGAGAAACTGGCGGAGCAGGGTGTGATCTTCTGCTCGATTTCGGAAGCCCTGCGCGAGTACCCCGACCTGGTGCAGAAATATCTGGGTAGTGTTGTCCCCGTTGCCGATAACTACTTTGCGGCGCTCAACTCGGCGGTTTTCAGCGATGGCTCCTTCGTCTACATCCCCAAGGACACGAAGTGCCCGATGGATCTGTCCACCTACTTCCGGATTAACAATGGCGAGTCAGGACAGTTTGAGCGGACATTAATTGTGGCCGAGGAAGGTAGCTCCGTCACCTACCTGGAGGGATGCACCGCTCCCATGTTCGACACTAACCAGCTCCACGCTGCGGTGGTGGAACTGGTGGCGCTGGACAACGCCGAGATTAACTACTCCACCGTCCAGAACTGGTACGCCGGAGACGCCAACGGCAAGGGCGGTATTTATAACTTCGTGACCAAGCGTGGTCTTTGCCAGGGGAAGAACTCCAAAATCTCCTGGACTCAGGTGGAGACAGGCTCTGCCATTACCTGGAAGTACCCCAGTTGCGTGCTGGTGGGTGACAACTCGGTGGGCGAGTTCTACTCCGTGGCGTTGACCAACAACAGGCAGCAGGCCGATACCGGAACCAAGATGGTTCACATCGGCAAGAACACCCGCAGCACGATTATCTCGAAGGGCATCTCCGCCGGAAACTCGGAAAACAGCTATCGGGGTCTGGTGAAGATCGGCCCCAAAGCCGAGGGCGCTCGTAACTATTCGCAGTGCGACTCGATGCTGATCGGTGACAACGCCGGGGCCAATACCTTCCCCTACATCCAGGTGCAGAACAACACTGCCAGGGTGGAGCACGAAGCCTCGACCTCGAAGATTGGTGAAGACCAGCTCTTCTACTTCTCACAGCGGGGTATCTCTGCGGAAGACGCGATCTCGATGATGATCAGCGGCTTTTGTAAGGATGTGTTCAACAAGCTACCGATGGAGTTCGCGGTGGAGGCCGATCGCCTTTTAGCACTGAAACTGGAGGGCAGCGTGGGTTAATGAAACCGATCATGGGCATCACTTACGCCGAAATTGAGCTGATTCGAGGTGACGATCTGGCTCTCGTTCGAGCAGGCTATATCCCTGAAAGCGAGGTCAGAAAAGTCAAAATCCTGGCTCTGGTTGACAGTGGTGCCTCCATGCTGGCAATAACGGAATCGATTCGGCGGCTGCTTAATCTGAGCAAGCTGGATGAAATGCAGGCAGAGCTTGCCGATGGGTCTGTGACGACTTTAGATATTGTAGGTCCTCTGGAGGTTCGATTTGAGAATCGGAAAACTATCGTGAATGCGATGGTGCTACCCGATGAAGGGGAAGTTCTGCTGGGAGCAATTCCAATGCAGGGAATGGATGTTCTGATTGATCCGAAGTGGGAGTGGCTGATTGTCAATCCTGAAAGTCCCGATGTTGCCCGGATGTTGTTGAAGTGAAGCGTTGGTGCGATCGGTAAACGAATAGAAATGAGAACGCAGGAAAGAGGTTGAACGGTGATTATTGAGAGCAGTCCAGTGATTTTATCAGTGAAGGGTTTGACCGCTGACGTTGACGGAACCCAAATCCTCAAAGGGATGAATCTGGAAGTCAAGGCGGGAGAAATTCACGCGATTATGGGACCAAACGGTTCCGGGAAAAGTACCTTCTCTAAGGTTTTGGCGGGACACCCGGACTATGAGGTGACCGGGGGTGAAATTCAGTTCCTGGGCCAAAATCTGCTGGAACTGGAGGCGGAGGAGCGATCGCGCTCTGGCATCTTCCTTGCTTTTCAATATCCTCTGGAAATTCCCGGTGTCAGCAACCTGGATTTTTTGCGTGTCGCCTATAACTCCAAACGCAAGCACGAAGGCCAGGAAGAACTGGATGTCTTTGACTTTAACGAACTGGTGCAGGAAAAGCTGGACGTGGTGAAAATGGATTCTGCTTTCCTGAGCCGTAGCGTCAATGAGGGGTTCTCCGGTGGTGAGAAGAAGCGCAACGAAATCCTGCAAATGGCTTTGCTGGAGCCGAAGCTGGGGATTCTGGATGAAACCGATTCTGGCTTAGACATCGATGCGCTGAAGATTGTCGCCAACGGTGTCAATCATCTTTCGAATAAAGATAATGCGATGGTGTTAATCACCCACTACCAGCGCCTGCTCGATTACATCATTCCTGACTTTGTTCACGTCATGGCGAACGGTCGGATTATCAAATCGGGTGATAAGGAACTGGCCAAACAACTTGAAGAACGCGGCTATGACTGGGTGCTGGAAGCAGCCGCAGCGGGGGTGGCGTCATGAGTATTCAGGTTTCTTCGGCTCCGGAGCAAACGGGCCTGAGCAACGCGGCTCAGATGCGGAGTAACTTCTTTGCCCACTTACTGACGCTGGCGAAGCAGACTCCCGACGGTTCCAGTGCGCTACGGGAAATCCGCGATCGCGCCCAGTCTCTCCTGCAAGAACAATCCTTCCCCACCACCAGAGACGAAGAGTGGCGCTTCACGGATTTGTCTGAGCTGGTGCAGATGCGGTTTGAGTCCGTCAGCGACCACCATTCTGCCGTCAACATTGATAGTGTCGGTGAATTCGGTCTGCCAGAGGAAAGCACCCGTCTGGTGTTTATGAATGGCATCTACGCACCGGAGATGTCGTCTTTGTCTAGCCTGCCTGCGGGCGTGTTGGTGAGCAATCTATCAGGACTGTCGGAGGAGCAGCGCGATTCCCCCTCCGGGGAACTGCGAAGCAACCGCCTCTCCCCCTATCTGGCCAAGCAGTCCGGCGGCGAGGAACTGTTTACCGCACTCAACACCGTTGGCCTGACGGATGCAGCCGTTATCTTCATTCCCAAAAACCAAACGCTGGAACAGCCGCTCCATCTGCTGTTCGTCGCTACTTCCCGCAGTACGCCGACCTTCATGCAGCCCCGCTGTCTGGTGGTGGCTGAGGCAAACAGTTCCGTCACCTTAATTGAGGACTTTGTGGCGATCGGGGAGGGAGCATACTTCACTAATGCGGTTACGGAGATCTTCCTCGAAGACAACGCACAGGTCAGCCATACTAGAGTTCAAAGGGATAGTTTGTCCGCCTATCACATTGGCAGGACTGCTGTTTCTCAGGCGCGCAATGCTCGCTATACCTGCAACGCAATTTCCCTGGGTGCCAAACTGTCTCGTCATCACCTGAATATTTATTCTTTGGGTGAGCAGACGGAGACGCATTTGAACGAGTTAACGATGATCGCCGGAGAGCAACTGGCGGATACTCACAGTGCGATCGCCCTGACAAAACCCTACTGCACCACGCGACAGTTGCATAAATGTATCATTGATGACCGGGCACACGGCGTGTTTAACGGTAAAGTATTTGTGCCGAAGTCAGCTCAGTTGACTGATGCCGGACAGCTCAACCGCAATTTGTTACTATCGCCAAAAGCACGAGTTGATACAAAACCGCAACTTGAAATCGTTGCTGACAACGTAAAGTGTACCCACGGCGCAACCGTCAGTCAGCTCGACACCGACGAAGTATTTTATTTGCAAAGTCGAGGTATCGATGCTGCCAGCGCCCAGAAACTCCTGGTCTACGCCTTTGCCTACGAAATACTTGACCAGATTCCTGTTGATTCCCTGAAGCAAACCCTCTCCGATTTCGTCACCACCCACACTCGCTAGCTGCGGTCTTTTACGGGTGCGGTATTCGGCCTTTACGCTCTACTCTCAACCCAAACTTATCTGCCGAATGCCACGCCCCTACCCATCCACTCATCCACCCTTCCACCCTCCTCGTCCCCATGACTCTCGCACAGGAAAGAACCCTCGCCTCCAGAACCCGCGCTGACTTCCCGATCCTCGATCAGGAGGTTCACGGCAAACCGTTGGTGTATCTGGACAATGCAGCTACTTCTCAGAAGCCGCTGGCGGTGTTGAATGCCCTGGAGCACTACTACCGTCGTGATAATGCCAACGTGCATCGTGGCGTGCATACCCTGAGTGCGCGGGCAACAGATGCTTATGAGGCAGCACGGGACAAGGTGCAGCGGTTTGTGAATGCGGCCTCTCGTCAGGAGATTGTGTATACCCGCAACGCGAGTGAGGCGATTAATCTGGTGGCTTACGCCTGGGGCAACGCCAACATCCAGCAGGGTGACGAGATCATTCTATCGGTGATGGAGCACCACAGTAATCTGATTCCCTGGCAACTGCTGGCGCAGCGCACGGGTGCCGTTCTCAAGTTTGTGGAATTGACGGAGACGGAAGAATTTGACCTGGAGCATTACAAGTCGCTGCTGTCGAATCAGACAAAACTGGTGTCGGTGGTTCACGTTTCTAACACGCTGGGCTGTATTAACCCGGTGAAGGAGATCGTATCGCTGGCGCATCAGTACGGTGCAAAGGTGTTGATTGATGCCTGCCAGAGTGTGCCCCACATGGTGGTGGATGTGCAGGATATTGGTTGTGACTGGCTGGTCGCTTCCGGCCACAAGATGTGTGCTCCTACGGGGATTGGCTTCCTCTACGGCAAGTTGGATATCCTTCGGGCCATGCCTCCCTTCCTGGGTGGCGGTGAGATGATCGCTGATGTGTTCCTGGATCACTCCACTTATGCCGACCTGCCCCATAAATTTGAGGCAGGTACCCCTGCGATCGGCGAGGCGATCGCCCTCGGAGCCGCTATCGATTACCTCACAGGCATTGGCATGGACAAGATTCATGCCTACGAAGCGGAGTTGACTCGCTATCTCTACGATCGCCTGTCAGAAATTCCTGAAGTCCGCACCTATGGACCTCAGCCTGACGCCAAAGGCGAAGGCCGCGCTTCCTTGGTCGCCTTCACCACGGGCGCAGTTCACCCCCATGACCTGTCCACAATTCTTGACCAGGAAGGCATCGCCATTCGTGCAGGGCATCATTGCACCCAGCCCCTGCACCGAATTGTGAAAGCGCAGTCTACCGCACGGGCCAGCCTCTATTTCTACAACACCAAAGAAGAAATTGACGTGTTTATCGAAGCGCTGAAGAAGGCGATCGCCTTCTTCAGCGAGATTTTTGGATAAACCCCAGCGCCACGATATGGGCATGGTATGTGGGGTGCGGGATGTGACCTGGGTTGGCCTATGAATCTGGTCGGTGCGATCGCAGCATTGCCTCAACCTGCTTGACGGTGGCACGAGGGGATAAACGAGGCAGGCGAATCTCCTGACCCTTTTCCCCATTCCCGTTGTCCTTCACCAGATACAGCACTGGAATTTCGTAGACATAGGCCAGCGCCCATTCCTCGCGGGTGTTAATGTCCCTTACCTCCAGGGTCAGGGGGATGCTTTCAATCTGCTCCAGCTTCTCCTGAAGGCCCTCGCACAGATGACATCCCGGTTTCGAATACAAAATCAGATGCATTGTTAATCTCTAAACCTCGTTTCCCGATCGGATAATGTGCAGTTGAGGAGTAAAATTACTTATATAGTAACGATAAACACCATTCCAACTCATTAGTCCATTGCTATGACCACCACTTCTCCGGCTTCCCCGGCTCAAAGTTTTGATCTGGACGCACTGAACCAGCAGTTCGAGAACGCTCAACCGACCGAAGTCCTCCGCTGGTGCGTCGAGAATATTCCCAGCGGCTTTGTGCAGACCAGCGCTTTCAACGTTGATGACCTGATCATCACCGATATTCTCTACCGCGAACTGAAGCCTGCAATTCCCGTTCCTGTCATCTTCCTGGATACGCTGTACCACTTCCCCCAGACGCTGGAACTGGTGGAGAAAACGAAAGGCGTTTATAACCTGGATTTGCGTGTCTATAAAACCCTTGATGCCAATTCCCGTGAGGAATTTACTGCGAAGTTTGGCGAAGCGCTCTGGGATGCCGATATTCTAAAGTTCCACGACATCACCAAGATCGAGCCGCTTCAGCGAGGACTGGCTGAACTGAATACTATCGCCTGGATTACAGGTCGTCGTCGTGACCAGGCCGTCACCCGTGCCGATATGCCTGTCTTTGAACTCGACAAGCAAAACCGCATTAAGGTGAACCCGCTGGCAAACTGGACGCGTAAAGCCTCCTGGGCATACGTGGCAGAGCACGGCGTTGTTTACAACCCGCTGCATGACCAGGGCTATCCCAGTATTGGCGATGAACCCATCACGACCCCCGTTGCTGAGGGTGAGGACGAGCGGGCAGGCCGCTGGCGCGGTACTGGCAAGACCGAGTGCGGAATTCATATTTAAGAGGCTTGCAATACAGCGCTTTGCAAGCGCGTGAGAACCAAAGTTTTTGTTGAGAGCCGCGCTGAGCGCGGCTCTCAACAAAAACTTTGGTTTTTTATTGCAGATCTCTGATTACCATCCATTGCCTCAGATCCCCGGAATCTTCAAGATTCCGGGGATCTTGTGTTTCCACCCAATTTTTCCTAAGAAACACTTGCGTTCACCGACACCAGAAATTTTGCGAGTTGTTGTCTCTTGTAGATAATTAATGTGCAAATCTTTCCTCCTGAATTATTTCCTCTTAGCTCTATATAATCGGGGAAGCTGCTAAAAAAGTCGCCCGAAAGGTGGTGTTTTGGCAGGGTTGTGGGTTATGGTTTTGCTGCGATAGGGACAGGTTTTATGCTGAAGATCCTTCACCTTTCAGATATTCATTTGGGCAGCGGATTTGTTCATGGACGAATCAACCCTGAAACCGGATTAAACTCTCGCCTTGAGGATTTTGTTGCTACCCTCAACCGCTGCATCGATCGCGCCATTGCAGAACCTGTCGATCTGGTTCTGTTTGGCGGGGACGCTTTTCCCGACGCCACACCCCCTCCTTATATTCAGGAAGCTTTTGCGGGGCAGTTTCGCCGCCTGGTGGATGCAGAGATCCCCACGGTGCTTTTAGTCGGAAATCATGACCAGCACTCCCAGGGATTTGGCGGCGCAAGTCTCTGTATTTATCGAACGCTGGGTGTACCAGGGTTTGTGGTAGGCGATCGTCTGCAAACTCACCGTCTCACCACCCGGAATGGCGATGTACAAATTGTTACCCTCCCCTGGCTCACCCGTTCTGCGCTGCTCACCCGGCCTGAGACGGAGGGGCGATCGCTCGCAGAGGTCAATGATCTACTAATTGATCGGTTACGAGTCGCTCTTGAAGGCGAAATCCGTCGCCTCGACCCTGAGCTACCCACCGTGCTGCTGGCCCATCTGATGACAGATACCGCCAGTTTTGGAGCAGAACGTTTTCTGGCAGTAGGTAAAGGATTTACGGTGCCACTGCCGCTCCTCACCCGCCCCTGCTTTGACTATGTAGCGCTGGGCCATGTCCATCGCCATCAAATTCTTTGTGATGCCCCTCCCGTGGTCTACCCCGGCAGCATTGAACGGGTCGATTTCAGTGAGGAGAACGAGGAGAAAGGCTATGTGATGGTGCAGTTGCAGAAGGGGAGAGCCGAAGTAGATTTTTGTCCGCTGCCTGCCCGTCGCTTCTGCACAATTAAGGTGGATGTGTCAGAGACAGAAAATCCTCAGGAGAAGTTGTTGGGGGCGATCGCCCAATCTTCCATTGAGGATGCCGTTGTGCGGTTGGTCTACCATTTGCAGGCCGACCAGATTGATCAGATAGACCTCCCTGCTTTACATTCCGCCTTAAATACTGCCCATACTTACACGATTCATCCGGAGCTGGTCAGCCAACTGGCTCGTCCACGCTTGCCGGAGCTGGGGGCTGATCGTAGCCTTGCCCCCCTGGATGCTCTGCAAACCTATCTCAGTTACCAACCTGAACTGGAGAACCTGGCGGGGGATATGTTGCGAGCGGCTCAAAGCCTGCTGGCCTCTGAGGAGTGGCTCCCCCTGGTCAGCACAGTTGCAATTGATACAGAAGAATTACGAGATGTTGCGGAGAACCCTAATAGCTCTCAGTTGCGATTGCTTTGATGAGAGAGCTGGTGACACAAAGAAAGAACTCGAAATTTTAAGAACTTGAATTTTAAGTGAAGTTCGAATTCCAAATCTAAAGAAAATATTGAATTTTGATGAAGATTTTGTGAAGTGAGATCCTTCCCTTAAAGGGGAATATTCTGCCCTTAATCTCTTGTTAAGCAATGCTTTGAGAGTACTTTCTGATTGTAAAGGTTTTGTGAAGTTGAGGGGGGTTTCGGGGTATCCCTGATCCCCAGACAAAAAACTTCATGCTACTGTGTGACAGTTCCACAACCGGAGTGAATACGTAACGAGTACGAGTTAGCGGAATGGTTCAGCCCACTGTCGGTGCTGTCACGATGAGAACTGACTTGAGCGGAATTGTCAGATAGGCATGACCTTATCAAGCGGCAGCGGTGAAGAGCTAAACGAAGCACTCAAGCTTCATGCTCAGCCCACTGCATCAAGTTCGAACTCGACTTTCTGATGTTCTTCACTATGGAGTGTATGTTTCAAAAACTTTGGAGCGGCTTCACAACCGCAACCCTTGTCGTCTCCGCACTGGGCATTGCTGCACCCAGCCATGCCAACCAGCCTGGAGAATCTGACGAGGGAGCAACGGCAAAGGTTTCCCAGGCAGAAACCTCATCCGAAGCGGTTGCATCTACCGCCATTAACCCAGGTTCTGTCGCAGAATCTTCTCCCAGCCTTCCGTCCGCTGATGTCGCAACCTCCAGTGGGGTGCCAGCGAGCGAAGCGACCAAAGTCGGGGAATACCAGTCCCAGGAGTCTTCTAGACCCGCGATCGCCAGCATTCATGCACACACGCTGAATGGTCGGCAGGCGGTCACTCTCTATGTTCGTGGTATTCCTGTTCTTACGTTCCTCGGTGGTCGCACCGCAGAATCCCATGCGACCCGCGAAGTCCAGAGTACTGCTCAGTCCTCCAATGCTCTGGTTTCCCAAGAAAAGCTTTCCACCCCCTCTGTCGCTTCTAGTGCAAGTCAGCAGTCCTCTAGTGGCGCTTCAAATAGCGCTGATCCGGCCTGGAGAGCTGCTGCGATTGCCGCTCAGATTAATCAGTTTCAGCAGGATGGCATTGATGCCACCACGATTACAGCTCGTTGGGAAAGCGCCCGTCAGCGCTATGTGATTCGAGTTGGCCAGCAGGAATTAGTGGAACTGAACAGCAACACTGTTCTGCCGGAGAATGCTGAGGCTGGTGCCGAGGAAGTGCTGCAAGCCACAAATCGCCTGCGTCGTCTGCTAGGCAATGCACCAGCGTTAGCTGATGTTGCCAATCGCCCTCGCCTGACGCAGCGAATTAGTTTTAGCACTATTACCGCCCGGTTGCAGGGGCTAGCCTCCTGGTATGGCCCCGGCTTCCACGGAGCAATGAGCGCCAGCGGCGAGATTTTCAACCAGAACGCACTCACTGCTGCTCACCGCACACTGCCCTTTGGCACCCAGGTGCGAGTGACCAATCTGCAAACGGGGCGTTCAGTGGTTGTTCGGATTAACGACCGTGGCCCCTTTAGCGGTGGACGAGTCATTGACCTCTCCGCTGCTGCTGCCAGTGCCATTGGCCTAATATCCGCAGGGGTCGCTCCCGTTTCTCTGGAAGTGATGCAGACGGCTTATCAGCGCTAACTTGTAGAGACAAATTTGCTGAAAGGGCGATCGCCCCTCCGCGAAGTCATCCGTTGTTCACCGAATGTCTCCTGTCCCCAAAGGAACAGCCAAAGGAGCATTCACCCCAACGGTTGTGGAACCTTCGCTGGGGGGCGATTGTTTTGATTGGAGACGAGGTTGGATTATGAGGGGTTTTGAGGTTTGGGCCAAAACCAGGCTTCTTGGGGGGTAGCTTACCCCCCAAACCCCTCCGACTAGATTGTCCGTGGGCGGCGACGTACAGCGAATCAGCGGTTTTCCGCTGTCAGGCGCATGGCTGAGCTGTAGGAGGGTGAGATTTAGAACTCGCTGTTGCTTTAGCCCTTATGGATGGCGATCAATCACCATTAGGTAGACGCACAGCAATCGAGAAATTCAGAACTCGCTGTTGCTAATGCAACAGCGGTTCGGTATGAAACGCACCACGCTCACCCTCGCACAATTCAGCCCTGGTGCGATCGTGGGTAACCCGCTGTGGGCTGCTGGTAACCCATGAGTAACCTGATAGGAGGGGGTTTGGGGGACGCTTCGTCCCTCAAGCGGGGGGGGCGGGGGGGGGTAAGCTATCCCCCCAGATCTCCGTTTCGCAGCCAAAACTTACCGCAATAAAACACCAGCCCCCCCCGCTCATACCCAAAAAGCAGGGGCGGCAACACCGCCCCTGCTTCTTACAGCGTTAGCGACTGAGGATCGGTTTCAATCAACTTCGCTAAATCCTTGAGGAAGGCAGCGACATGTGCCCCGTAAATCACCCGGTGGTCAGCAGTAACGTTCACCTGCATCTGAGAACGAACACCCATCATGCCATCAGGTGTCGCAACTACCTGAGGACGAGACGCTCCCACCGCCATGATTGCCCCCTGACCCGGAGTCAGAATCGCATCAAAGCGATCGACCCCAAACATCCCCAGGTTCGAGATGGAGAAGGTTCCTGTGCTGTATTCCGGCGGCTGGAGCTGCTTGGCGCGGGCGCGGGTGACCAGATCCTGCCAGGTGCGAGATAGAGAATAGATATCCATCTGGTCAGCGTTTTGCAGCACCGGGGTGATCAGGCCGCCATCATCCATCGCGACCGCTACGGCAATATTGATACTGCCGTTGTACTGGATGCCCTGCTCTGTAAAGCAGGCATTCATCACCGGGTGTTTCTTCAGCGTTACTGCCACCGCCTTTGCCAGCAGGGCAGTCATTGTCACACCCTTCGGCTTAATCTGCTTGTAAAGTTTGTCCAGATTGTCGGTGGTAATGGTGTAACCGACACGGAAAGCGGGAATCTGGAGGCTGGTCAGCATATTCCGCACGACCGCGTTTTGCAGCGTAGTCAGCGGTATAACCTGACCGGGTACTGCCGGAGCCACAGCGGCAGGTTTTGTCGCTGCGGGGGCCACGACGGGGGAGGGAGTCGCTATGGGAGTAGGAGCAACGGGAGCAGGTGCAGCAGGTGCGGGAGTCGCAGGTGTAGCGGGTTGACTGACTTTGCCCACTGCTGCTTCTACGTCTTCAGCGACAATCCGACCATGGGGGCCACTGCCCTTCAGCGTGGCCAGGTCTACTTTCAGATCTTTGGCCAGCTTACGGGCGCGGGGAGAAGCAATCAGGCGTTCTGAACTGCCAGTACCATTCGTCCCATTCGTCTCAGCAGGGGCAGCAGCAACGGCAGCAGCAGGTGCAGGAGTGGGTTCAGCGACAGGCGCAGCAGCACCACTACCCGCAGTCTGTTGCTTGGCAGCTTCGATTTCGGCTTCGGTTTCAGCGACGAGAGCGATCGCCTCTCCCACCGGAGCCGTCCCTCCTGCCGGGACAATAATTGTAGCGAGGTAGCCCTCATAGAAGGACTCCACATCCATATCGGCTTTGTCGGATTCCACCACCACGACGGTTTCACCTTTCTCAACCTTATCGCCAGGGGACTTCACCCAGGAGACAATTTTGCCTTCGGTCATGGTGGAACTGAGGGCGGGCATGAAAACTTCGTGGATCATGAGAATTTCCGAACGAGAAGGGTGAAATTGTTGAAAGGATAAACTTGCGATGGTTTGTGGCGCACCGCAAGCGCACCGTTGATTTTACCGCGATAGGGTGACAGGAGAAATTTACAGATCGCCGCGAATTTCCTGGATCACGCCATCACGCAGCAGCACTTCGACGTTCATCTTGCTAATCAGGTTGTCTCCGGTTTCGACGCGGAAGAAGCCTTCGATCTGTCCCTGGCCGACTTCCTGCTCCATCTCTAATAGTTGAACCTGCTGAAGCTGCTGGAGAATCTGGTTTTTGCGCTCCAGAATTTCGCTCTTCTGCTGGTTCACCTGAAGCTGCACATTGCTGACCTGCTGGGCGATCGCCATATCATCGGGACTTTTGGCCTGTCGTTGCAGTTCACCAATCATGCGCTGGCCCTGAAGCTCAAGCTGCTGCACCTGACCATCGAACTGGTTAATTTGCGCCTGGAGCTGCTGCTGGACTTCCTCCTTCCAGCGGGGAGTGACAATCACTTTGACGTTGACGGCGCGTTTCAGCAGGAGATGAGAATTGGTGGCGTCCATTGGAATTTGAGAAGCGTTGAGGGAATTGATGTGGGGTGTCCGATCAAACTTGTAGGGGCAAGGAATCCCTCGCCCCTACCGTAGAACTTCCAACGGAAGCGAATCGGAATCAGGCAAACATCTCCACGATCATACTGCGATAGCGATCCATCACTACGTTTCGCCGCACTTTTAGGGTCTGGGTCAACAGCCCATTGTCCATCGTGAAGCCTTCATCCAGCAGGCGAAAAGGCCCAATGCGGTCGTCGGGACGGTAGCCGGGACGGTCTTTCACCTCGCGGTTTAGTTCTTTGCGGAAGAGATCCTGGAGGACTTTACTGTTCAGGTCAATGCTGCTATCGGGGTTGTGGATTTCGACCTTCTGAGCGGCTGCCCAGTGTTCGAGCGCTTCCTTATTTGGGACGATCAGGGCACCCAGCGATCGCTCATCCTGACCCACCAGCATAATTTGATCGATAAACGGGCTGCGCAGACAGGCGTCCTCAATTGGCTGCGGTTCAATATTCTCGCCGTTGGTCAGAACGATGGTGTCTTTGGCGCGGCCAGTCAGCACCAGGAAACCGTCGCCCACGATCATGCCCAGGTCACCCGTATCGAACCAGCCTTCGGGGTCGATTGCCTTTTGAGTCGCTTCTGGGTTCTGGTAGTAGCCAGTCATCACCTGTGGCCCCCGCGCCATCACCAGTCCTCGCTGACCTTTTGGCAGCATGGCACGAGTTTCGGGGTCCACAATTTTGATTTCGGTGTAGCTCAGCGGTTGTCCGGCGGAGCCACGCAGGTTTGCAGAAGGTTTGCGGGCAGTGAGCACAGGGGCCGTTTCCGTTAGCCCATAACCGACCAGCACCTCCAGACCAATCATTTCGAAGAAGGTGTCCAGGTGCGTGGCGAGGGCACCGCCACCGCTGATCACCTGTTTAATACAGCCGCCTGTCGCCTCCTTCACTTTGCCGTAGACCAGTTTGTGAGCAAGGCGGTGACCCGGCCAACGATAGGCCATTTCCAGTCTGGCCTTTAGTTTCTCCCCAGACGAGGGATTCATATTGCCCAGGCACAATCCCTGCACAATCCGTCTGGCCTCAATATAGTGGCGGCTGTTGTCCAGCAAAAAGTTCACCAGCTTTTGCTTATTGGGGGGCTGCTCCCGAAAATTCCTCTGGATGCCCTCGTAGATGGACTCCCACAGACGGGGAACGCCCACCATAAAGTTGGGTTTGTACTTTTTCAGATCCTGTTTGACGTTTCTCAGGTTGGTGTAGACCTGGGAACAGCCTTGAGACAGCAGAAAGTATTCGCAGGTGCGCTCATAGGCGTGCCAGGTGGGGAGAATGCTGAGAACGCGATCGCCCGCTTGGGGTTGCACAATCTCCCAAAACGTATTGATCTGATGCAGGAGGTTACCGTGGGTCAGCATCACGCCTTTGGGGCGGCCCGTGGTGCCGGAAGTGTAGAGCAGGGTTGCCAGAGAATCGGGGGTGATGGGCGGGATTACCAGCGCACCGGGGTTACCCAGGTCGATAAACTGGGCATAGCTCATGACTTTCAAACTGTCATCCGGATCGGGCGTTTCATCCGACAGCAGAATGGCGAACCGGATGGGTAGATCGCTCATTTCTTTGCGTAGTCTGGACAGAGTGTCTTTGTCCTGAACTACCAACCCTGTGCTGCCACTATTACTAAGTATAAAAACCACTTCGTCCCGGTCGGCCTGGGAACTGCGCACCACATCTACTGCGCCCGCTGTCATGATGCCCAGGTCGGCCACCAGCCAGCGGGGGCTGTTATCTGAGATTAAGGCAACGCGATCGCCCGTCTGCACTCCCAGTGCCTGCATCCCCGCAGCGAACTTTTTTACCTGCACATCCAGCTCACCATAGGTCAGTTTCATTTCTGGCTTGGCATGGGGGTCGTGCAGCGCCAGAATGCTGGAAATGTCGGAGCGTTGGGCACAGCGGGCCAGCACCTCCGGCACCGACTGGGCATTGCGGTAATCGATTGGTTGCACGGCAGCCGCAGCCGGACGAACCGAGGTAGGTGTGGAAGACACAGCAGACTGAGTCATAGCTTAAGGCTCCGGGGAAGGCGTGATGTCGCAAAGGGTCAGAGGACGGGTGAAGACCCTATCTCACCATCATTTTTACAGTTTAGGGCGCTAGAATAGGCGATTGAGTGACGGAACTGAAACTGCCCCCCTTTCGTCATTAAACTTTAGCTTTCGGAGAAGAGTTCATGCCAAAGGCAATCTGGAACGGTGCAGTGTTGGCCGAGAGCGATAACTGTGTCGTTGTTGAGGGGAATCAGTATTTCCCGCCCGATGCCATCAAATCGGAGTATTTCAAGCCCAGCGACACCCACACCACCTGTTCGTGGAAGGGTGTTGCTAGCTATTACACGATTGATGTCAACGGACAGACCAACAAGGATGCGGCCTGGTACTATCCAACTCCCAAAGATGCAGCCAAAAATATTGCTGGATATGTCGCTTTCTGGCGTGGCGTCAAGGTCGAAGTCTAGGCTGATCTGTCCCAAATCTTTTTGGGCATCCTAGTTTCAGGAGACGCATTTCATCACAATTGCTGTTAGAGTGATTGGTTGGTTGCTCTCACTGGAATAAATCTCGCAATTTGCAGTTGATTCATTTCAGTTAGCGAATTCAATGAATTCGACCATTTCAACAGATCATTCAATCGTTAGTTTGTACGAGGGTAATGCAAGTAGAAAGTCCCCCCGCCCAATCCACCCCTGCAATTCTCGAATCACTCCCCGACCTGCAGCCGCTCGGCGGAGTGCTTCCCCGTCGGGCGCGGGTACAGCTTGACTTTTTGCTGCTGGCGATCGAAGCTCTGGATCTGGGCGGCTCCGAAGCCCTGTTGATGGTGTCTCGTGACCTGGAGCTGCAAGAAATTGTGAAAAGTCGGGTTTCCCTGTGGCAAATTCGCAGTACGAATCCTCTGCGGCAGCGTAGTAAACGCCGCGATCTGAGCATGGCCGAGGCAAAAGCAATGGTGATGCTGATTTGCCAGATGGCGCGACGGCTGACGGTACTGATCCGCCAACTGCTGCTGGCCCATCAGCAACTCAGCGATAAGCAGCTTTCTTATGACCACAGTCCCCGGTTGGCTGAATATCTGGAGCGCTTCCGGGCACACTTCCGCGCCCGCATGAATCCACGCCGCACCGGAGTCATGATCTACGACACTGAGGAGAAGCTAGATGACCTGGCGTTGAACCTGCTGAGCCAACTGCTGATGTGTACGGGTACGGCGGGTACGCAGCGGCTCTGGTATAGCTTGTTTGATGGAGATGTGGTGTAATGCCGCCTGTTGATGGAGAAATGGAATGACAATTCAGCGGCAATACAGCTTGCCCAATTGCAAATTGGTGGTGGAAGGTCTGGGTGAAGAAGCGATCGCCCCTACAGGATTTGGTCGTCCGGTTCTGACCCGAGTGATCAACGCAGAATGCCACATTCTGGGGCAGGAGAAACCCTTGACGGGTGGGCGTGAATTTCTGGAAAGTCTTTCACAGTCTGTGAGCAACTATGCCCAGGAATTTTTGAGCGGTGTCCCCCATCCACACCACAACAGCCAATCTGACCTGGTACAACTCCAGCGGATTGACACCGACAACCTGCATCGGTTGACGGTCAAGCCTCAGGTTAGTAGCAATGGGGTGGAACCAGTGGCTCCGATGCAAATGGATCTGCGCACGGTGCAGTTATTTGATCTGGTGGAGGCGATCGACCAACTCTACGCCGACGCCCAAACCCTCCCTGACCTGGCGTTGAAGTTAACGCCCGTTTCCCGACGCTACGCTGTCACCCACGAGTCTCCCCGGTGGGTTGTCCCTGCTGCACTGGGAACCGCCAGTGTGGCAGTGGCAGCACTGGCCCTCTTCTTCACCCCCATTCCCGAACGGCGCACCGAGCCAACCGCAGAAACGACTCCCCAAACCACGACTGCGGTGTCTCCAACCCCTGGTGCCAGCCCGCCGAGTCCCGATAATTCTCCTGCGGCGTCTCCAACTCCGATCGCCACCAGCCCAACGATAATCCCTGAAGCCAGCCCAACAGATACTCCTGCTGCCAGTCCGGAAGCCAGTCCCGCTGCCAGTCCAACTGGTGATGCCGATGAGGAACTGCTCAACAATGCTCCGGCGATCACAGAGCCGACTCGCCTCGAATCATTGACCCGCAGCCTGCGAGACACTCTCGACCAATCCTGGAGAACCACACCCACATTCACCGAAGATCTGGTGTATCGGGTTGGGGTGGCAGAGAACGGCGACATTCTGGGATTTCGCTATGTGAACCAGCCAGCGCTGGACTTCGTGAAAGAAACGCCGCTGCTGGATCTGCGGTACAACCCGACGGAAACCCCACGCCGGGAACCGCTGGCCCAGTTTAAGGTTGTATTTAAGCCGAATGGCGTTCTGGAAGTCAGCCCCTGGGACGGAACCCCAAGCCAGTAGAGCGTTTGCTCAATATTTAGAGCCTATTTGAAAACCCAAATTCTGGTAGGCGCGATGCTACAGCGTCGTGCCCTCCAGAATTTGGGTTTTCGGGTTTCGGATAGGCACCTGGTGACGGGGGCAGGGGTCGAAATTTTCGCGCCGATTTTCCTGAGACGCCAGCGTCTCAGGAAAATCGGCGTGATTGAGTCCAAAGTCCAGACCGATCGTGGGGTGGCTGATTCCTGCCTTCCACGAAACGTAAAGATTGATATACAATGATTGTTTGTGGCTTTCATAGCACAGCAATAAAACGGGGGTGAATTCTTTAAGGAGAATTACAAAATGGCACGAGTCATGATTGTTGGCGCGGGCGGTGTGGGTCGGGTTACGGCTTTCAAATGCGCTGCTCAGACCGAGTTTGATGAGATTTTGCTGGCCAGTCGGACGGTTTCGAAGTGCGATCGCATCGCCGAGAGTATTGGTTCTCCTAAAGTGCGAACGGCTGCCCTGGACGCAGATGATACGCGAAGTAGCATCCAACTGCTGAAAGAATTTCAGCCCGACATCCTGATTAACGTTGCTCTGCCCTATCAGAACCTGTCGCTAATGGATGCCTGCCTGGAGGTAGGTGTTGATTATCTCGACACGGCTAACTACGAGCCACCCCACGAAGCAAAGTTTGAATATCGCTGGCAGTGGGCCTACCACGATCGCTATCAAGACGCAGGTATTACCGCCATTCTTGGATGTGGCTTCGATCCAGGGGTAACGGGCGTCTTCACCGCCTATGCCCAGAAGCACTACTTCGACGAGATCCACTACCTGGATATTGTGGATTGTAACGGCGGCAGTCACGGACAGGCGTTTGCCACGAACTTCAACCCTGAGATCAACCTGCGGGAGATCACCCAGAACGGTCGCTACTACGAGAAAGGTGAGTGGATCACGATTCCACCCATGTCGATTCATCGTCCGATTCCCTATCCGGAAATCGGTGAGCGCGAGTCCTACCTGCTGTTCCACGAAGAGTTGGAATCCCTGGCGAAACACATCCCTCACCTGAAGCGGGCGCGGTTCTGGATGACCTTCTCCGAGAGCTACATCACCCACCTGCAAGTGCTGCAAAATCTTGGTCTCACCAGTATTCAGCCGATCGATTACGAAGGTACGCCCATCGTGCCCCTGAAATTCCTCAAAGCCCTGCTGCCGGAACCCCTGGATCTGGCGGAAAACTATACCGGGCAGACCTCCATCGGCTGCTACCTGCGCGGCTATAAGGATGGTCAGGAACGCCGTTACTTTGTGTACAACAACTGCGATCATGCCGCTGCCTACCGGGAAGTTGGGGCACAGGCGATCGCCTACACCGCTGGCGTTCCCCCTGTTCTGGGTGCCCTCATGGTGATCCGGGGCGACTGGAAAAAACCGGGCGTCTACAACGTGGAACAACTCGACCCCGATCCATTCATGGCAGAACTGGGGCCAATTGGTTTGCCCTGGTACGAAGTGATTGACCAGCCTTCGCCCTTCGAGGAATAAGGGGTTTATTCATACTTCACTCCCCCTCAGTTCCCCGTTGATGAGCGACGGTGTACACACAAACTGTCAAAACACTCTGGTGTCCGCGAACCGCCCCCTTAGCCCCCCAGACACCCCCTGCCCCCTCAAGGAGGTTCGGGGGGGAAATGCTCCCTAAAGCACCGTTTCGGAGGAACAGAGCGTTCAAAGTCCCCCAATTTTGGGGGATTTAAGGGGGCGCAAAACGCCCAAGCGAAGTCAGACTCGACTTGTGTTGTACACGGCAGCTTGCTAAGGGGGAAGCAGAACCCCTCCCCTGCGATAGGGAAGAACTGCGGCGGGGAAACGGCGGGCGATGCAGTGAATGCTGCACCGCTCCATTTCAGTCAAGCAAAAGCCAAGCAACAGGAGTTATCCAAAAATGAATCATCGCAATCTGGAGGGGATACCATCCCCCTGTTTTGTGTTGGAAGAGGCGAAGCTCGAACGTAACCTCGCCATCTTTGAGCGAGTTCAGCAGGAGACTCGTGTCAAAGTGCTACTGGCGCTCAAAGGTTTTGCCCTGTTCCACGCCTTTCCTCTGATCCGCCAAACCCTGGCGGGTGCTTCCGCCAGTTCTGCCTGGGAAGCCCAACTGGGCGCAGAGGAATTTGGCGGCTCGCTGCACGTCTACTCCCCTGCCTACCGGGAAGAAGACATCGGGGAGTTACTCCAGCGAGCTTCCCACCTCACTTTCAACTCCCTCAGCCAGTGGGAACGCTTCTGCCCCCAGATCGGAGCCGCCTCCCGTCCAATCTCCGTCGGCTTCCGGATCAATCCCCTCTACTCCCCTGTCCAGACAGCACTCTATAACCCCTGCCAGCCCTACTCCCGTCTGGGTATCGCCCCCGAACAATTCGCTGATGGCCTGCCTCAGGGCATTGACGGCTTCCTGTCCCACAACCTGTGCGAAAGTGACTCCTTCGCCCTGGAAAAAACCCTGGCTCAAATCGAGCAACTCTTCGGCCACCTGCTCCCGCAGATCCGCTGGCTCAACCTGGGCGGCGGCCACCTGATGACCAACCAGGGCTATGACGTGAACCATGCGATCGCCACCCTTAATGCTTTCTGCGATCGCCACCCCCACCTCCAACTCTACCTGGAACCCGGTGCTGCCATCGTCTGGGACACGGGTTTCCTGCTCAGCACCGTGCGCGATCTCATCCCGACTCCTGACCTGACCCATGCCATGCTGGATGTATCCTTTACCGCCCATATGCCCGACTGCCTGGAAATGCCCTACAAACCCGTCATCCAGGACGCCCACGACCCCGAACCGGGAGAACACCCCTACCGCATGGGCGGCTCCAGTTGCCTCGCAGGTGACTTCCTGGGCGACTACGCCTTTGACCAGGGGTTGAAAGTGGGCGATCGCCTCCTGTTCCAGGACATGATGCACTACACGATGGTCAAATCCACCATGTTTAACGGAGTACCCCATCCGGCGATCGGGTGTCTGCGCAAGGATGGTGCGTTTGAGCGATGGCGAGAGTTTGGGTATGGGGACTATCGAGCGAG
Organism: uncultured bacterium; assembly: GCA_964630955.1. Classification (GTDB taxonomy): domain Bacteria; phylum Cyanobacteriota; class Cyanobacteriia; order Elainellales; family Elainellaceae; genus CAZVXA01. The sequence goes on from CAZVXA010000034.1 coordinate 26,024, forward strand.
GTTAGGGTAAGTGGCTGCACTGACCCGCCCCTGCCCTCCCCTTGGTAAGGGCGTGAAGTTAAAGCGCGTTCAGACTCCATCAGCAGGAGGCAGAGCCTCCAGAAGGGCATTACTGGCTAGAAGCCAGTAACGAGAAAGGAAAGAAGGGAAACCCCTGATAAACCTGGTGCCAGCACCAGGTTTATCAGGGGTTTTAGCAAATCTCACTGGATCATGACTCAGCCACGCTGCGATCATGGGTAACACGCTGTGGGTTGCTGGCTACCCACGAGAAACCTGATAGTAGGGGGTTTGGGCTTCGACGTGAGATCAGCGTTCGACTGAGCGCTCACGCCGAAGTCCGAACGTGGGTAGGCTACCCCCCAAGAAGAATTTACGAAGCCAAAACATTACGGAAACATTCCCGACGACAGTGATTCTATAGACATACGGGACGCCTGAGAAGGATAGCCTCCTGTGAGAGTTCACTGATTTCTGTGCATTCTTAAAATGCAATCGTTACCTTCCTGAAAATCGCCTTCCTACCGTCACTGTCCCAGAAAAACAGCTCACCTCTATGAAACGACGTTCCTTTCGTCCTGCTGTAACCGCGCTGCGCATCGCTCTGGCAATGGGTCTTGTACTGAGCAGTTTTTCTACCCTGGCAATGGCGCAGGGTTACATCCCTCCCAATCGCGGCCTTCCCGGACGACGCGAAGGCGGTGGTACTCGCGGCAACTGTCTGGATCAGCAGCAGCAACTGCGAACCCTGGTTGCTCTCAACCCCACCACCAACTTCAGCGTCACTGTTTCTGAACAACCCACACTCTACTGGTTTGTCCCCCAAAGTACTGCCAGGAGCGCCGAATTTGTCCTGTCCAATGCCGAGGGCGAAGAACTCTATACGCTAACATTCCCGCTCACAGGTCAGGCGGGCATCGTCAGCGTGAAGCTGCCTGCGATCGCCAACAGCACTGCCCTGGAGGTCGGCAAAGACTACCAGTGGTCTTTCACCGTCGTCTGCGACACCCAGGATCTGTCTGGCAACCCTTCTACCTCCGGCTGGATTCAGCGTCGAGAGGCCACCCCAGAGCTAACCCAGCAGTTAGCGGGAGTAGCAGAGGGCGATCGCTTCTCTGTCTACCGCAACGCCGGAATCTGGCAGGATGCACTGACCAACCTGGCGGAACAGCGCCGCCAGCAGCCCAATGACACGTTGATTCAGTCTCGCTGGCGCGACCTGATGCAATCTGTTGGACTTGAAGGATTGGCCTCTGCTCCAATCCTCTCCTGCTGTGAGGCTCCCACAAATTTGAACCGATAACCCTCGCCAAGCGCACTCAAATTACGCCAGAGGATGCCTCCGCATTGGGCAGGCACCTTCTGGTGTTTGTGTTGCACTGACGTTCATTTCTTTGGCTTTTGGCATCAAGCCCTGTGGCGCGTTAGCAACGTCTCGACCAACTGCTGAGCTGTTTTCAACCGTTCCGGGTCGTCAGACTGCGCCACCCACGCGGCCAGTTCATTGAGCGAACCGTTCACCAGATGCGCGAAACCCTCCGGATCAAGGGTGTTCAGTTTACCCTGAGCGGTCACCTCTTGAATCGATTCATAGAGTAATCCAAATCCGCGCTGATCAAACTCGACTAAGGTGTCTGCTGCCAGAACTGCCGGGGCTTCAACAAAAACGAGCCGCCGCAAATCTTCTCGATGGGCGATCTCCAGAAATGCCTGACAGCCAACCACCAACTGCTCCCAGGAGTCCTCGATTGGCTGCACTTTGGCATTAATGTGCTCCGTCATCTCGCTATAGGCTTCAGCAATGACCGCCTTGAATACCCCCACCTTGTCGCTGAACTGGTGATATAACGCTCCGCGAGTAATTCCCAGTTCGCTAATCATCTCCTCGGTACCCGTCGCAGCATACCCTTTTGTGGCAAATAGGTAACGTGCTCGTCCCAGAATCGCCCGACGAGTGCGGAGGGTCTGTTCAGCTTTGGTCAGTTTGGCAGGCATTGCAGTTTATCAAACATACAGACAGAATGTATCTTGACAGAAAAAGGAATCTCCTCCTACTTTAGATACATACAGATTGTATCTTTTATGAGGGTTCGCCTCAAGCAGGTTGTTATGCAGACTATGTTGACTACTCGTAGAGCAGCGATCGCAGACATTCCGTTCCTGGCCAGAATTGAGTACGAAGCCTCACTGCCACCGCTGAATCACTGCTTCTGGGATGACCTTCTGGAGGGGGCGGGCACCGACTCACTGGCCTTTATCGAGGCGATGCTCAGGACTGATGCCTCTAACTGGGGAAACGTGAATGATTTTTTGATTCTGGAGAACGAGGGAAAGCCCGTTGCAGCGGCAGCAGGCTATGCGCCCGATACCTCTGAAGATTATTGTCCCCTCCGGTTATCCCGCCTGGATGCGATCGCCCAGGAACTCAACTGGTCTCAGTCAACCGCAGCCGTCTTCCGCGATCGCTATGTTCAATTCTGGGGCGGCGATTGCCGACCCCTGTTTCTGACCCCGCAAGCCCCCTGGATTATCGAAACCGTTGCCGTTTTACCAGAGGCGCGAGGCCGGGGACTGGGCAAAGCAATCGTTCGGGCGCTGATCGGAGAAGGGCGATCGCGGCAGCACTCCCACGCCGGAATCATGGTCATCAATGGCAACGAGGTGGCTCGACGGAGCTATGAGGCAATCGGGTTCAAGCCCTATCAGACCTTTCACGCGGACTACTTCAGCGACCAGTACGGTATCGAGTTTCCAGGAGTGACAAAGTTTGGACTTGGTTTGAATTAACGCGGAGAATTGGTATGTCGTTCAGAACAATTCTTGTCGCAGGTGCAAGTCGCGGTATCGGGCTTGCGGTTGGCGAACATCTTGCTTCCCGGTGCGATCGCCTGCTCTCAGTTTCGCGGACAGAAGCCCCGATTGGCGAATGGATTCAGGCAGATGTCTCACAACTATCCGGTGTCGAAACGGTGGCAAAAGCCGTTGGAGAAGACACATTAGATGCGCTGCTGTATATGGGTGGCACCTGGGAGACCCACGCTTTCACCAGTCAGTATCGCTTTGAGGACTGCTCAGACGAGGACATCACCCGCGTGATCGCTGTCAATCTGGTCGCCCCTATTCGACTGGTCAAGGCACTGCTGCCTGCCCTGCGGCGATCGCACAATCCTAAAATCGTTTTGATGGGTGCGCTATCTGGACGAGATAACTTTCCGGGGCGAGAGGTCGCCAACAGTGCATCTAAGTTTGGGCTGCGAGGGGTCGTACATTCGCTGCGAGAGGAACTGCGATCGCAGCAGATCAGCGTCACCGTCATCAACCCCGGCAACGTTGGTACTCCAGAGGTTCTCGCTGACCTTGCGGCAGAGAACTTGCTCGGCGGCGAAGCCATTCCCCTATCCGACCTGCTGGCGATCATCGACTGCATTCTTGCGCTATCGCGGGCCACTTGCATCAAAGAGATTGACGTACCCGCAATGCTGGGCACTGGCGCTTAAATGGAGCGCTGGCTTCGAATTCCCTTCGGCAAGCTCAGGGCAAACTGCTCAGCCAGCGATTAAAGGTGTTTCGCCCGCGCAGCGGGCGAAACACCTTTGAGATTCCTAATGACTGCGTCAGTCAAAAGTGCAGCGCCCTGAGCGGAGTCGAAGGGAGCGGTGCGAGAGGGAATCCTTTCCTTCTAACGTGGCTCAAACTCCGGTAGCGGTTTAATTTGCACCAGTTCCCGGCTCATGACGTCATGCAGATGCCCGTTGGTTGCCAGAATGCGGCCTGATTTCAAGTCAAACTCACCGCCATCATAGGCCGTCACCTTACCGCCTGCCTCTTCAACCAGCACCACCCCTGCCGCCAAATCCCAGGGTGACAATCCCCGCTCCCAGTAGCCATCCAGACGACCCCAGGCGACGTAGGCCAGGTCAATCGAGGCAGAGCCACCGCGCCGCACGCCCTGGGTCAGGTGGGTAAAGTGGCAGAACTCGGCGTAGTTGTTGTCAATGGTTTCCCGTCGATCGTAGGCAAACCCGGTTACCAGCAGGCTGCGGCTCAGTTCCTTCGTGGCAGAGACGTGGATGGAACCGCGATCGCACGTTGCCCCCAATCCCTTTGCTGCCCGAAACAGATTGTTGTGGTAGGGATCATAGACCACGCCAACGCTGGGGATTCCGTTAATCAACAGGCCAATGGACACCGCGAAAAACGGGTACTGGTGGGCAAAATTGGTGGTGCCGTCCAGGGGGTCGATCGCCCAGAGAAACTCGCTCGTTCCTAGCGCTGCCCCACCGGACTCTTCGGCCAGGATGGCGTGATGTGGCACATGGCGCTTGATGACGCTGAGCACTGCGGCTTCCGATTCCCGGTCGGCTACGGTTACCAGGTCGCCCGATCGCCCTTTCTCCTGGACTTCGGAGAGTTTGCCGAGGTGCGATCGCAGCACTGCGCCACCTTCCAGGGCGGCTTCGGTGGCAATATCCAGCAAATTCTGAAGCTGATCGGCAGCGGGCAGTGAATCGTTAGTCTTCATCCAGTGGTAGTCCCCGTTTTACTTTACCGCGCCCAAAAAAGCGCCCAAACTGAAGCTCATACACTTCGTCCTCGTCCTGGGTTTCGACCTCCAGATCCGAAAGAGGATAGCTGACGCAGAGGAGGGCATAACCGCGCGATCGCAGCTCTGGCGACAGACCCATTGCCTCTGGCTGGTAGATCTCGCCGGATTTGACGCGCACTGCACAGGCGGTACAGGCTCCGTTGCGGCAGGAGAAGGGCAGCTTGAAACCCTGTTCTTCAGCAGTGCGAAGGATGTACTGGTCTTCGGGCACCTCGACGGTGTGGTGCTCGTCCTGCTGGCGGTAGTGGATATGGACGGTATGGGTTCGAGTCATATAGTAAAGATCTTAAAAAACAGAGTGCCCTTTGCGATCATAGTGCTTCTCTATTTCGACTGGACGGCAGATTACTGATTGGGGGTTCGGGCATCGCCCGAACCCCCTTAGAAGTCATCCAGATTATTCGCAAAATCTCTTTTCACTGGTGCCCCAGTTCTGCTACCATAACAATTCTGTGGCTGTAAAAGCAGACCACGAACTGAATAAACCCCTTCTGGAGAGGTGGCCGAGTGGTTGAAGGCGCAGCACTGGAAATGCTGTTTAGGGGTAACTCTAACGAGGGTTCGAATCCCTCCCTCTCCGTTTAATGTCAAGTGTTACGGCTCTGCGATCGCTGACCAAGGGAGCCTTTGGGATTATTTTTGTCGGTGTCCCATTTCGTTGGATTGTTAATAATGTAGTTGCGGATGCGCTGTGCAGATTCTGCGTCGCGGATAACGTGGTCGTGGAACCGGGTTTGCCACGCAAAATCGGTGAATCCTGCCGCCCAGATGCGTTTAGTGCAAATGGATTTGAATTGTCCAACGATCGCGCCTAACGAATTGGGTTGTAATCGGGGGGATGGTGACGGAACCAACCGATTTGGGGCAACCGGGGACGTCGGCGTAGAGACGTTCCGCCGGAACGTCTCTACGGGGGGTTGGGTAATGACGATGATGCCGTGGATATGGTTGGGCATGACGACCCATGCATCCAATTGAACAGTGGGTCGAATGGTTGGGGTTTTCTGCCATTCTTCAGACACGATCGCCCCCAATTCCGACAATTGCATTTCCCCATCTACAACGTTCCCCAAGAAGCATTGCCGATTTTTGGTGCAGATAGTAACAAAATATGCGCCGTTCCACGTGTAATCCCAATTGGGACAGCGGGCCGATTCAATCCGATATTTGTTTCGATAGAGGGTCATAGTGGGCGAGCGCAAAGGGAGATCGCCCTTAAAGTTCCCATTTACAGCGCTTTGCACTGGGATAGAAGCAGATTGTTGGTTGAGAGCCGCGCTGAGCGTTGCTCTCAACCAACAATCTGAACCTCAATGCGCTTGAAAAGAGCTTTGACACATTTTGTAGATGGCATTTTTACAAGATTTTGGAGTTGAATTTAATCTGCCCGAATTGGCGGAAACATCAGAATCCGCACGTCGGTGAATCCCCTGCCTGTCGCCATCCATGACCAATCAGGGCTGACCGCAACATGGTCAAGCGGTGTGCCCTGCGACGACAGAACGGCAATGGGTTGACGTTTCTCCAGATCCCAGACAATCGACTTGCCCTCAGAATCGCTGGTCAGAAACACCTTGCCGTCGCGCCGCACGCTCAGGGTATTCACAAAACCAGTGTGACCTGTGAGAGTGGCAATCAGATTTCCGGTTTCCATATCCCAGAGATAGACCTTCTTGTCGGTGCCAGCGCCGATCAGAGTCGTGCCATCCAGCGTGATCGCCAGACAATTAATAATGCCGGAGTAGCCGCTGAAGGTGCGGAGCTGCTGCCCCGTAGTAATGTTCCAGGCGAAGAGTTTGGGGTCGGCACCGCCGCTGACGATGGTTTGTCCGTCGGGACCGATAGTGATCGAATTAATAAACCCCGTATGTCCCTTCAGCGTATGAATGGGTTGCCCCGTCGCCATACTCCAGGTGCGGATGGTGCGATCGGCGCTGGCGCTGACCACGGTGCCATCCGGCGAGATCAGTAGCTCGTTGATCGGCCCCGTATGTCCCGTCAGCGTATGCAGGCGCAGGCCAGACACCAGATCCCAGAGAATCACCTGATTGTCTGCCCCGCCGCTGGCCAGGATCTGCCCGTTGCCGCTCAGCCCCAGGGCATTGACAAAGCCCATCTTGCCCTCATAGGTGCGAACCGCCTTATTCGTAGCCAGATCCCACTTGACAATCTTCTGGTCAGCCCCACCGCTGAACAGCGATTTGCCGTCGTTGCTGAAAATGACCCGGTTGATCAGGCTGGTATGACTGAGCAAACTCTCGGACTTAGTGAGTCGCTGCTGGGCGATCGCCCCCGGTGCAAACCGCTGATACGCCTGCCAGCCCCCGTAACCCGCCAACCCCAGCAGTAGCGCCGCGACCCCGCCCACCAGCCACTTCTGTCGCAGGGACAGATTCTGCAACAGGGTGCTGCTGGTCTGAGCCAGGGTAGGAGTCTGAACAACGGTGGCCTGCGGTTGCGTGACCCGTGGTGGACTGGAGGGCGTACCGACGCCGATGGGTGGAATGGTGCTGGGAGAGAGATGGTTGAGGCGCTCCATCAGTTCCTGCGTGTTTTTGGGGCGATCGCTGGCTCTGGGGGCGATCAGGCGATCGATGAAGTCGCAGAACTCCGATGACAGGTGAGGCGCGAACTTGCGCCAGTGGAACTCATTATTGAGAGAGTCGTAGATGTCGGGGTCGGTGGGCTGCTTGCCTGTCAGTAAATAGATAAATGTCCACCCCAGCGCATAGAAATCGGACTGGGGAACGGCCTGTCCCTTCTCCTGCTCCGGTGGCGTGTAGCCCGCAGAACTGATGCGCGTCACGCCCCCCGTTGCGCCCAACTGCGCCAGATAGGTGTAGGTCATCTCCCGCGCTGCACCAAAGTCCACCAGCACCAGTTGGCCGTTGGAGCGGAGCATGATGTTTTCGGGCTTAATGTCCCGATGGAAGTAGTTCTTCTGATGAACCAGGTGCAGAATCTGCGTGAGCTGCCGCATCCAGTTGACCGCCTGCTTCTCGCTGATGGGATTGCCGCCCTGCTGCCGCATCCACTCCCGCAGGTTGGGGCCATCAATCTTCTCCATAATGATGCAGTGCATCGGCTCGCTGATGCCCCGTGGGAAAAACTGGAAGTAGCCCGACGGCTCGATCGCAGGCACCCCAGGATGGTGCAACTGGCTGAGAACGGCTGCCTCCTGCTTGAACAGAGCAATCGCCTTGTCGTGGTGATTGTGCGCCTCTTTCAACACCTTGAGAATCTTCGGCACACTGCGTTCATAGGCTTCGTACACCCGCCCAAAGCCGCTCTTATCGCTGATCAGCCGCATCACCCGGTAGCGCTCCTGCAACACCAGGTCCGACCCGCAGCTCTGGCAGTAGCGACTGCTGTCGTTGCCCGGATGGTCAGCTTGCAAACAGAGAGGGTTAATGCAAAGGCTCATGTTTCGATACTTCGGTAGATGCGATCGCGCTCATGCAGTTTTCCCGGTAATAACAAGCATACCCCCACAGCCGCAGGCTGATATAGGGCACACCACCCTCTCGCCCTCCCATGTGATAGATTCGTCAGAAAGGCTCCCCCCCTCCATGCCTCTTTCCCAAACCCTCCACCCCTGGCACTCGCAACTTGGCTCACAGCGCGACTGGGTCTGGCGCGGCTGGCAAATTCGCTATACCCACCTGCGTCCAACGACTCCCATAGGGGACACCACGCCGATCGTTTTCCTGCACGGATTTGGGGCCGCGCTGACCCAGTGGCGACACAATCTGGTGCCCCTGAGTCAGGAGAATCACGTCTATGCGCTGGATCTTCTGGGGTTCGGTGCCTCGGAGAAGGCCAGTACCCGGTTTAACGTGAACCTTTGGGTGGAACAGGTGCGGGATTTTTGTCAGACCTTTGTGGGGCGTCCGGTTGTGCTGGTGGGGCACTCGCTGGGGGCGCTGGTGGCCCTGACGGCGGCGGTGAACTACCCCGAACTGGTGAAAGACCTGGTGCTGATCACGCTGCCCGCTTCCCGGCAGGAACTCCTGCCCAAATGGCTGCAACCCATCGTGCAAACCATCGAAAGCGTGGTCGGTTCCCTGTTAATCAAGCCGCTGTTTCCGCTGGTGAGCCGTCCTGGATTTGTCCGATCGGCCCTGAAGAAAGGGGTTTACACTGACCTCGACTACGTGACTGAGGAACTGGTAATGAGCTTCCTGGTGCCGATTCAGGACAAAGGCGCGGCTCGTACCCTGCAAAAACTCACGCAGTCCCGCACGCAGACCGATTTCTGCCTCAATACCCATGACCTGCTGCCGCAGCTACAGATACCGGTGTTGCTGCTGTGGGGAGAACTCGATCGCGTCATTCCCGTTCAATGGGGTCGCGAGTTAAACGATTACTACACGCATCTCAAGATGGTGGAGATTTCCCAGGCGGGCCACTGTCCCTACGATGAGGCCGCAGACCAGGTGAATCGGGAGATACTGACCTGGATCAGGTCAGAGGAGAAAGCCTGAGGTTTCCCTGATGATAGGGAGCCAATTTTGGGAGTGGAAGAATAGGAATTGGGGAATGACTGTGGTCTTGCTAGACTGGGCTAGATCCAAATTCTGCCTAGACCTGAACATTGCTGCGAATGCCGCCTGTTTTCTGTCGCCAGGGCCATCAAAATCTTCAGGGTAGCCGCTTTTGCCACCTGTGCGGGGAGCGACTGGTGGCTGTGCAGGGCACACTACCGGGGAATGTGCTGGGCGATCGCTACCGCATCATCCGAGAACTGGGCCAGGGTGGGTTTGGTCGCACCTATCTGGCGGAGGATTTGAATCGTTTTAAAGAACTCTGTGTGCTGAAGGAGTTTGCGCCCCAGGTGCGCAGCACTGATGCCTTGAGAAAGGCGGAGGAACTGTTTGAGCGGGAGGCGGGCGTGCTCTACCGCCTGCGGCATCCTCAAATTCCCCAGTTCCGGGAGCTGTTTCGAGCTGACGTGGGCAGTGGGGCGCGGCTGTTCCTGGTGCAGGACTATGTGGAGGGGGAGAACTATCGGCAGATTCTGGAAGGACGACGGCTGCGGGGACTAGCCTTTACCGAAGCAGAGGTGGTGCAGCTTTTCCGGGATTTGCTTCCGGTGTTGCAATATCTGCACGGTTTAGCGGTGATTCACCGGGATATTTCTCCCGATAATCTGATTTTGAGGGCGACGGATCGACAGCCTGTGTTGATTGATTTCGGTGGCGTGAAGCAGCTCGCCGCGTCGGTCGCCCTCCAGTATGCACCCCAGTCTCAGCCCGTGACTCGCGTCGGCAAAGTGGGCTATGCCCCGGATGAACAGCTTCAGCAGGGGCAGGTTTCGCCCCAGAGCGATCTGTACGCGCTGGCGATGACTGCACTGGTGCTGCTGACGGGGCGTGAGGCAGACTCACTGGATGTCAGCGATCGCTCCCTTGACCCTAAAACTCTGGGAATCAGTACCGAATTTGGCCGGATACTACAGCGGATGCTGGCGGTGCGACCGGGCGATCGCTACCAGTCTGCCGAACAGGTGATCCGGGCACTGGAATCCTTGCCGACCGCACGATCTGCGTCCCCGTCCCATACCCCGACGATTCCGGTGGCTCCTGCGGCCCCTGTGGTTTCTGCACCCCCACCACTCCAGCCGAACCCACTACCGATGATGCCTCCTCCGATGGCAACGTCTGGTTCTATCGCATCAGTGGCGGGGGGAACCGTGGCCGTAGCCAATTCTCCCCATGCAAGAAGACGCAGTAGCGGTAGTGGGCTGTTCGGCGCTGTGTTTGCGCTCCTGCTGATGACAGGAACGGCGCTGGGAGTATGGGCGCTGCGCGATGTCTGGCTCCCTTATTTTGTTGCACCGGATAATCCAGGTGGTTCCTCAGGGGCAGGTGGCAATACCAATCCTTCCAATCTTTCACTGGAGGAGGCATCCCGCAAGGAAGCCCTCAGCACCAAACGAAAGTCGCTGGGAGTAGACTGGGCCTACCTGGTGCGAATCACCGATGAGACGTTCTTCCGACAGCACCCGGAGATGCAGGGTAAGACCCTCAGCGATGGGCCGCAGGATGCGGATTGGCGAGCAAAGTGGGATGCGATCGCCAACGACTGGCTGGATCTGTTCGATAAACACCTCAGTCCAGAAGCCCGCCGCAAGCTGGGCAGCTATTCGGCAGACGATCGCGCTGCCTGGAAGAATCAGATCAATCAATTGAATGTCGGAACTAAAGCACTGAATGATTTAACCGATGCCCGGTTTTTTCAGCTATTTCCGCAGCAGCCCAGAAGCGAACTGGTGAATCAGCCGATCGGGCAGGTGTGGCAGGCGATCGCCGCCGATGAGGTAACTGCGCTGAAGAATGGCACCACGCTGGAGAAAGTACAGTTTCCTGAAGGTCAGTATGATGATTCGGTGGATGAAACGCTGAATCCCGGTGAGGGCAGAGTTTACACGGCAAATTTGAAGAAAGGCCAGATTCTACGAATCAGTCTGGAGGCTCCTGATAACGCGGCCCTACTCTCAATTTATGTGCCGACGCCGAGTCAGCAAATTCCCTCACTACTGGAGGACAGCGATCAGCGTACCTGGTCGGGAGAATTGCCACAGTCGGGGTATTACGAGATTGTGGTGGTGTCGAAGAGCGATCGCCCTTTTCCCTATCGATTAAATATTGCGGTGGATGATGTTACATCTGGAAATTAGGATAGGGAGCCGACACGATGCAGAACCTCAAGCTCTACGTGGACTCGAATCTCTGGAGTCCCTACGCCATGTCAGCATTCGTCACGCTGGTCGAGAAGGGGGTTCCGTTTGATGTTCATACGATCGATTTGTGCGCCAGGGAAAACTTTCAAGCGGATTATCCCAATCTGTCTTTAACCTGCCGGGTGCCCACCCTGACCCACGGTGATTTTCACCTCTCCGAGTCATCCGCCATCTCGGAGTACTTGGAGGAAGTTCTGCCACCTGAAAGATATCCTGCTGTTTATCCCAAAGATGTTCAGAATCGGGCCAGAGCGCGGCAGATTCAGGCTTGGCTCCGCAGCGATCTGATGCCGATTCGAGAGGAGCGCCCCACCGAGGCAATTTTCGCTAAGCCTGTGCGTCAACCGCTGTCGGAGACGGCTCAGGCTGCGGCGAATCAACTGTTTGGGGCGATCGCCCATCTGCTCAAACCCGATTCTCAGAACCTCTTCGGCGAGTGGTGCATCGCGGATACTGATCTGGCACTGATGCTCAACCGTCTGGTGATGAATGGGGATGAGGTGCCTGAGCAGTTGGCAGTCTATGCGAAACATCAGTGGCAGCGGGAGTCCGTCCAGCGGTGGGTAAATGGTAATTTGCTACTGTAGGAGTAGCTGTTCTGCGGGTGAGGCACATGGTTGACCAACTCCTGATAACCCAAGATGATTTCTACATTCCTGATGCCGATCAGCTGATCACTGAAAATGATGCGCCCGTGGATAACTTTGCCTCCGAGAAACAGCAGCGACTCCTGATCAGCTCCCTGTATACCTCTCTGGAGGATCAAACGTTCCTGGCAGCGGCGAATGTTGGCATCTACTACTCCGACTTGCAGCCCGCGATCGTCCCCGATGTTTTTATCAGTCTGGACGTTCATGAACCGGAGAACTGGTGGGAGAAGCAAAACCGCTGCTATATGACGTGGCGATTTGGGAAACCACCGGAGCTTGCTCTGGAAATTGTCTCTAATAAGGTGGGCGGTGAGATTGACGAGAAGCTGTCTATCTACGAGAAGATGCGGGTCAGCTATTACGTCGTCTACGACCCAACGCAGCAGCTAGGAAATAACCGTCTTAGAATCTACGAACTGCGGGGCAGACGCTACACAGAAACTCAGACCCAGTGGCTCGACCAGATCGACCTGGGAATCACTCTGTGGCAGGGGAGCTTTGAAGGACGAACGGATGAGTGGTTGCGCTGGTGTAATCGCTCTGGCCTGATCCTCCTGACCGGCGACGAACTGGCCGAGCAAGAGCGCCAGCGAGCTAAGCAAGAGCGCCAGCGAGCTGAGCAGGCCGAGCAACGTGCCCAGCAGTTGGCGGAGAGACTTCGATCGCTTGGCATTGACCCCGATACCGTTTGAAGGGTGATTGGTTTGAGGGGCGATCATCCAGTTCCTTGAAACAAGGCCAGGACACCCAAAACTTGCGTCTGCACAGTAGGATCGAAGGCAGACTCCAGTGGAACGGTCAATGCTGCCCATCTTTTACTCTGATTTGTTTCTGGAACACGATACGGGGATGTATCACCCCGAAAACTCCGGTCGGCTGAGGGCGATTCGAGAAGCGCTCAAATCGGCACGGTGGGCAAATTTTTTGGACTGGCGATCGCCCACTCCCGTCGATGCCCAGGGCGATCGCCTGACGCAAGCCCTCCATGCCGTTCATCCAGAACAATACGTATCGGCGGTGAAGTATCTGGCTGAGAAAGGCGGCGGACACATTGATCCCGATACGGTGGTGTCTCCGAGGAGCTACGATGCGGCAATGCTGGCGGCGAGTGCCTGGTTAGATGGTGTCGAAGCGGTGCTTAAAACAGGTGAACCTGCATTTGTGCTGGCGCGGCCACCGGGACACCACGCGATGCCGAAGATTGGCATGGGATTTTGTATTTTTGCGAATGCGGCGATCGCCGCTCAGTATGCCCTCCAGCAGCCCGGTGTGAACCGGGTGGGCATTCTCGACTGGGATGTGCATCACGGCAATGGCACACAGGCGATTGTGGAGAACAATCCCCATATTGCTTTTTGTTCGCTGCACGAGTCGCCACAATATCCCGGCACGGGGGCTGCATCAGAGCAGGGTATGTACGACAACGTGCTGAATTTCCCCATGTCCCCAGGCAGCACTATTAAGGACTATCAACCGCTGTTTCAGAACCGGATTATGCCTTTTTTCCAGGCGTTTCAGCCCGATTTGCTGATCGTCAGTGCGGGCTATGATGCCAACCGGGACGATCCGTTGGCAGGGATTTGTCTACAGCCCCCCGATTACGGCGTGTTCACTGACTACTGTTTGCAAATCACCCACCGGGTTCTATTTGGTCTGGAGGGGGGGTATGACTATGGGGCGCTGGCGCGATCGGTCGTGGCAACGATTGATCGGTGTATGGCGGTGGAACATTGGGTGTAAAGTAGGGGCGAAGCATTTGTGTCAAGACCCATCGGTTGCGCGTTCACCTTCTAGCGCAAATGCTTCGCCCTTCTATCCAGAGGAGATCAATCAGTGATGCAGCGAGTTCGAGAAGTGTTTAACGTGGTGCTGATGTTTGTCCTGCTGGGGTTCATTGCCAACAGCCTCTATCATCTGATAACGTTCTTTTTGCAATCACACCCCTAGTTGAAGATTATGGCCGACGCATTGACGCCACAGGTGAGCGATCGCATCTGTAGCCACATGAACGATGATCACGCCGATGCAGTGCTGCTCTACGCTAAAGCCTACGGCGGGGTGCAGGACGCGATCGCCGCAGAGATGCTGGACATTGACCCGGAGGGCATGAATCTCCAGGTGAAAATTGAGAGCGGTACGGCCCCTGTCCGAATTCTGTTTGATCATCCGCTTCAGGATTCCGAAGATGCACACCAGACCCTGATTGCGATGGTGAAGCAGGCACGACAGCAATCGCGAAGCTAAGTACTGGACTTTTGACTAAATTGCACCGATTTTTCCTGAAACGCTGACTGAGTCAGCGTTTCAGGAAAAATCGGCGCTAAATTAAAGGTGCCACGAAACGCTCTCTTAGAGAGCGTTTCGCGACATTGCAGGAAAAATAGTCAAAAGTCCAGTTATTTAGAACCAGATTTTTGTTTGGAAGCTATGCGGAGTGCGGCTTCCAAATAAAAAGCTGTAAGCAGGGGGAGACAACGATCATCTACCGTCCCTGATAGTTCTGTTCAATCCAGAGCATCACTTCAGACTGAGAGTCGGTGTAGACCGTCTTTCCGGTCTGGGGGTCGTAGGCCCGCCACCAGCGTCTGCCGTTCTCATCCACAATCTCCTGGACATCCAGCTCATTGCTGAAAAATCTTGTCAGCCCTTGCTGAAGTCGCTTCATCCAGCCCATAGGTGCTTTCAGTAAAGCCATGCCATCGTTGGTCAACTGCTGCCGTTCTCTCTCCAGTAGTGCAACAAGCTGGGTATTGTTGGCTGCGCGGGCAGCCTTTAGACGGTGGTCAAGTGAGGCCAGCATATTGGCGTGGTGTTTTGCCTCAACGCTGACATTGGTTCCATAAGATGCGCTATTCATAAACTCCCTCCCAAGGATTCCTAGAGCAGAACAACTGTCTGCTACATATTTTAATTGTTTATTCTGTAGTTAAATATACGAAATTAATCCATTTTAATCATTCCCCCGACCGGGTGAAATTTCAGGGGGATGGGGGACTTCAATGCTTTGCATGACAAAAATCTCCGCAAGGGCTTGCCATAAAATAAAATCCCAGTTTTCGTTTGGCGCGGCGGAGCCGCGCCAAACGAAAACTGGGATTT
>CAZVXA010000035.1:0-40853 GCA_964630955.1 uncultured bacterium
AAAAACACCCCCTCTCCCCGGCTGCGCGCTCGCATCTGCTTCTTTTTTTTGTGCGCGCGCCCCGCGGCGCCGGCCTCTCTCACAAAAACCTGTACTTCACTAAAGTGGGAACCGCTATAGTCCAGTGGGCTGGTACTGTTCAATGGCACCAGACTATGTATGAATTTTTTGCTTCTTTTTGGGCTGCTTATCCGGTTGAGAATGTCCAATATTGTAAGCATTAACCTTTGCATTCTGGTTCTGCCAGTCGCGCTGTCCATCGGTAAATCCAGCCCGATAGGCCACAGAGATCCCCGCTGCCAGAAAATTTCCCCGCCCGTCGTCGTAGCCCTGGTCATATTCCCTGCCTCCCTGAACGGCACCCTCCGTGGTTCCGGGTTTGACCTTCCGCGCAGCGGCAATTCCAGCGTGGTAGTCGTTATGACCAATTTGTGCGCCGTGTGTCAGAATGGCTGTGTTGCTTTGCGCGGCTGTGATGCCCGCCAGATAGTCGTTATGACCAATTTGTGCGCCGTGTGTCAGAACGGCTGTGTTGTTTTGTGCGGCTGTGATGCCCGCCAGGTAATCATTATGCCCCCGAACTTGTCCCCCATTAGCCGCTAGTGTGCCAGCTTTGGCAGCCGCAATGCCAGAGTTGTAGTCGTGATAGGCCATTTTGTAGGCTAAATTTCGCCCCGCCTCCAGAGGAGTACTGGGATTCGTGGCGGCGGCACGATAGCCGTCTTGATAATCTTGGTAACCGTGATTGTATCCAATGGGTTGATTGGCAGGCAAAGCTACCGTTGGATCAGTTTGGGCCGCACGCCGTCCTTGATCATAGTCCTGCTTGCCTTGATTGTAGGTGCTGGCACCCAGTTCCGAGGCTTCATCACCTGATTTAATGGAGACTAATCCTCTCAAATATTCTCGTTCCCGGCGTTCAGATGTTGTCCATGATTGCAGGGTGGTTTCGGTCGATCCCTTGCTTTGAGCCTGTTCTAATAAGGCTGGCGATAATTTGTATTGATTGGAATAATCTTCAAAGACCGCTTTATAGGTCTGCCAGATTTTGGGGTAGGCTTCTTTCAACGCTTCCTCCCAGTCAATTAAGATCCTGGCTAATTGCTGGGGCGAGTAGTCAAGAGAAGATACGCCATTTTTTAGAACCGCTCCCCATGAAACATCTAAGTATTTTAAGGCAAGTTGCTTGACCAGGATTTTATTCATCTGCGTCAACTGTTCTTTGCTCAGCTTTGCTTCGAGACTTCCCTGGCATTGTGTTTCCAATGTCTCTATTTGTTGGCGAAGCTTCTTTATTTGTTCTGTTTCTTCTGTCGTTAGAGAACCTTTGCTTTCAATACCTTTAATTTTCCCTGTCAACTTTTGAACATCTTTCTTGGTTTTCGAGACAATCGGATGAATGATTTTGGCGATCGTTAAAGCACTATTCGCATCATCTGAATTATTCTGTTCTTTGTCATCTTGCCCCTGCCAACGAGATTTGACCGGTGGTTTCTGGGGATCTTTGTATAAATCAGCTATGAATTTTTCGGACTTTTCCTTTAAAGCCCACGTCGCAAGATTTCCGTCATGCTCTCTTTCAATCCACCCTAAGTACTTGTTTGCATCAGGTTCACCGTGCCCTTTAGGCGCTTTCTCGGCTTTATAGGTTGTGAGGGGAGATGATTGGTAGACGAGAACATACTCAGACAGTGCAGTCTGTACTAGCTCACCCCATTTTTGATCGGTGTAAGCTTTCCCCGCAATGGCATCTGTGAGTTTTTTGATCTGGGGGGCGATCTTGTCCTGAAGTTCCTCCAACCTTTTCTTGTTATTTTTGTTATATTGCTCAATACTTGCGGTTATGGGCTTTGATTTTCTGCTGCTAAAATCAGTACTCGTGATTAAATTACTGTCAAGCATCCCAGCCCAATCTTGGTTCGATAGCCCAATCCATTTAAGCAAGAGGGCCTGGAGGAATGGCTTCAATGGCTGCTCTTTGCCCAGAGCGTTGAGGCTTTCTAAAATCAATGTCCATGAAACTGTGTGAGACTTTTGCCCAGCTATTCCATATTTGGTCACCGGGCGATCGTCCGGGAGCGCAATTTCCTTGACCTCAAATTCTTTGATTTCAAATTGTTCAGCGGATGCTTTCCCACCACCGCTATCCTCTAAATTAACTTGAGCCTGGAATGAACCGGAGCTATCGTCTTCTACTTCATCATCGGTATCGCTAGATTTTCCAGGTTTGCTATGGCCTCTGCCTGACAATAGGGCGACTTCTGCTCTGGCAGCGGCTGAGAGCTTTTTTTGAATGCCATTGTCCCCATCTTTGTAGTTCTTCCAGGTTTTAGGATAGGCTCGCGCGAAGGCTGTCTCAAATTCTTCTAATATCAGGTCGATTTGATTGCTTTCATTGATACCGTTGGCCTTGCCAATACCGGGGTCCCAATACCGTTTGGCGTTGCTAACAACCTCGCTGTGTTCTTTTCCAGTGCCACCTTTTGCTTCTAAGTCCTTAAAGAAGTCATTCGCTGCAGGTTCCCCATGACTTAAAGGTTGATGTTCTATGACGCCTGTACTGAGCGCACCAGAAGTACCAATTTCTTGCGAATAACCAGTATGGGTAGACAAGGGGGCTAACTGTAAAGCCACAAAATAATCGGTAACGTTTTTTTGGATGATGCCATACCAGCGCAGAAAGGAGCACTCTTTGGTTTTTAAATCTTCAAAATAAGCATCGTTATACTTATTTAGATAAGTCTTAAAGAGATTCTGAGAATCCTCAGATTTTCCCATCTCTTCTTGTTTCTTAAGCGCCTGCCAGTCTTTTTTTAAGTAATCGTCAATGAATGTATTGATGGTTTGGGTTTCGATGGCTTCATAGCTTTTTTTGAGCAATGTCCAGGAGACCGAGTGAGCTTGCTGCTTCTGCCCATACTGGGTCGGTGGACGATGGGTTCCTGGCAAAGCAATTTTGGTGATTTTAAGCTGGTCAGCTTTTTGGCTGGCGGCGGTGGGGCGATCGATGATCACTGAAGCTGTATAGGTAAACGCCCCTTGAATAACGGATGCGTTAAGATTAGGTGTTGGGCGGAGGCTGCAAATAGAATGAGGGAGACGATCGGTGGCCAGACTTTGCGCGCCCATGATATCCGCTTCTTGCTCTAATCCCGCGTCATCATTCACCGGCACGCCATTTTTCATCTGCATGGTCGGCTGCACTCTGCCCTGCGCCTGTTGGACGACGTGCCAGGCTTCATGGGGTAAATATTCCTCTTGTCCCGATGCTACATGAATCTCTGTCCCTTGGGTGTAAGCCAAAGCCTTTAGTTGGGCAGGTTTAGGCGAATTATAATGAACCCTGACATGATCCAGGGAATATCCCGATAGGCTTTCTACCCCTGCCTTAAGAGCATCGGGCATACCCGTTTTGTTGGGGTGCTGTTCAACGGATGAATCTTGGCGATCGCTCGTTATTTCGGCTTTCGCTTGGATCGCGCGATCGCTAACCATTGCTGATGGGGTTTTAGATGCAGGGTGTTGCGGTAACTGCTGTGGTGGTAAAGGCGATCGCTGCGTCTGCAAGTCCTCTTCCTGTTCACCCACTCGCTGCACGGTCTGAGCATTGCTCCCCTGCTGCACCACTGGATTACTAATGCGACTGACCACCTCTGGTGCAGTGTTATCGGCTTCCTGTTCGTAGCGATCGCCCACCGTTCCCACCATAAGTTTGGCTTGGATCGGGGCAGATGGTGCATTGGAGGAATTGAAGAAGGTTTGGGCGGGCGATCGCCCCTTACCAAAGAAAGCCTGCTCTGCTTTTGCCCCAAAAAACGGTTGGTCAGAATGGAGGTTGTTGGTGTGCGATGGTTGATGCGAGTCAGAGGTTTTCATTGGGATGCTTGAAGGGTAGTGTTGGGTTTAATGCTTCAACCCAATTGGTAGGAGGGCGATCGCGCTGTCTCGATTTAGCCCTCGGTCTTAACCCTCCTTTAGCCAAACTCTTGCTCCTCATCCCTCCTTCTTTGTCTCTGATTATATGCAGCATTGTTTTGTGCGCACTCATTAATCCAGTTCTTTTTGTTGTTCCAGTTTGGTATTCCATTTAAAAGTTTCAATAGGTCACCGTTGATAGCATCACCAGCACCTTGATAAATCACTCCATCTTTACTATATATATTTATCCAGGACGAATCCGTATAATCTCCAATTTGGAATGCAGGAGGCTGAAGATGAATATGAATTTCTACCCCTGTCTTGTTGTCGTAATCGTTCATCGGAATAATGATCAAAGGCTCAGCACCTCCTTTTTTCCCAGGATAGTTTTGCCCCGTATATACGGTTAATTTTATTGCCCCGGCATAGGGGCCTCTCTGAAGGTCAAACCCCTTGACGCTGTAAGTTGGATCTGGATCTCTAATAGGCGCAGGCACAGAAAGTGAGAAAGAATATTTTTGCTTTTCTTGTTTCTTCTTAGAACTTTGTTTTTTCTTTTGAAGCTTGCTTGCTCTGGTGCTCAATAGTCCATCAGCTCTATTAATCCATTCCACTAACTGTTCTTTTGTTTTCAACTTTGACTTCTCTTGGTTATGTTCGAGGATGTTCTTGTTCTTAGATTTAACTGCCGCATTCCAATCAGCTCGAAATTCTTCGCCTGTCAGTTCTAAATATTCACGTTTCAAATTAATAACCTGTGATCCACTAGCTGCATCATCCTTTTCATCATCCATCTCAGATGGTTCTTCTTCACTACCGTATAATTCTTTTTTATGGTCGTGCTTACTTCGCTTCTCGAGTTCTGATTTGTAGGGTGGCGGGATGTTTGGATCAAAGTCTTCTTGCTCATCAGTGCGGTTGACTCTTTGAGATCCGGTCAAGTCACTTTTTGTTTCTGCAAAGGTGCGTTGTATCCAGGAAACAACCCACGGTAAAGCCAATGATCCCAGGATGATGGGCAATCGGTAATAATTAGACAGATAATCATAAAAAATCATGGCTTCTGCCAATCCAATAGTAGGAAGAGCCTGCATGATGTAACTAATCCATTCGGTCTTCCCCATCTGCGCCGGTCCGTTGGCTTTTGCCTCAATGAGTCCTGAAGGCAATACTGCTTTCGGTAAATTGGCTCCCACGGCCTTTTGCCCCATTACAGTGGCTTCTTGTTCCAGTGAAGGGTTGTCATTTATAGGTGTCCCTTTGAACTGAAACGAAGTGCTGACTCGCCCTTGTTTCTGCTGAACTACATGCCAGGCTTCGTGTGGCAAATGTTTTTCTTGCCCTGGTCCTACGTGAATATCTGTGCCTTGTGCATAGGCGTGAGCCTGTAATCTCGAAGGTTTAGCTGAATTGTAATGAACCCGCACCCCCGACATATCGAACCCCGACAGGTGTTCCAACCCCGACTTCAACCGATCTGGCATCCCTGTGCGGTTTTCTTCCGTAGCACTGGTGGACTGGAGTTGTGTCGGCGTAACCTGCATGGCAAACTGACCTTGCAACAGCGCTGCGTTATCGCGGTCACCTTGCCGTTGCACTGGTTCTGCGATCGCCTTCATTTGCAATTCGTCCTCTTCCATGCCCTCCCGTTGAATCGTTTCAGGCATGGGCTGCATTTGCAGTTCTTCTTCCTCCGCTGATCCCATCCGCTGAATCGTGTCAGCAATGGGTTTCATCTGGAGTGCTTCTTCCTGCTCCACTCGTTGAAGAGTATCGGGCGATCGCCGCATTTGCACCTCCTCCTCACCCCCCAGTCGCTGCACCGAAGAACGATCGCTCCCCACAGGCC
Organism: uncultured bacterium; assembly: GCA_964630955.1. GTDB lineage: Bacteria > Cyanobacteriota > Cyanobacteriia > Elainellales > Elainellaceae > CAZVXA01. Next base: position 5,768 of record CAZVXA010000035.1, read on the forward strand.
CCGCCGGACGATTGATCTGATCAACCACCGTCGCTGCCACCCGGTCAGCCTCCTGTTCATATTTATCCCCCACCGCCCCAACGGTGAGTTTGGCCTGGAGGGGAACCGACGCAGAGACACCGTGCTGAAAGAAAGGGTCTCGCTGCACCGACTGCCCCGGCGTAAAAAACGCCGTTGCCGCCTGCGCGCCAAAAAACGGCTGGCTAGACTGGGGGGCGTGGCCTGACTCTGGCTTGCGGGCGTCGGTGCGTTTCATGGTGGGGTGGGGGTGAGGGAGCAGGAGGGCGATCGGGCAGTGAAGCGAGAATGAAGCGATACGGTCATTTTGACCTAAGATTGAACGATTGGATCATGAGAGGGGGGATGCCAACCACCCCGAATCCAAAGACGGCGCGCCCGTTGAATAGAACCATCGTCATGATGCTCGTCATTCATATCCAGACGGTCAACAGTGGCTCGTCCCACGGGAGTGAGGCCCAGAATTCTCTGTCTATCCGCAGACCAAATAAAATGCTCAGACCAGTTATCATTCCTTGGATTGAAGAGAGGAATAACGAGTTGCGTTTCCGGATCTAAGCCATTTATGAAGTTATAGCGGCGACCATTACAGCGATGGCAGGCAAGAGCAAGATTATTTTCGCTGTCGCTTCCCCCTAGTGATTGGGGCAGGAGATGATCAAACGTAAAGAGGGATGCACTCGCTTCTTCGGAAGAATGACAATACTCACACAAAAAATTAGCCCGTTCACGGATACGTTGACGACTAGTGCTGCTGATGGTCATGATTCAGCAATAATGCGCGCATTCATCAGAGTAAAAATTCGATCAAGCTCAGTCATTCCTGTGAGTTCGGCAGTTTCTTCTGGGGTCAAGAGATTATTTTTCTTTCGGTCAATCAAGATTTCTAAACGGTTTTGAAGTTCGTCCGTGAACTTGAAAAGATGGAGTCCTCGAACTTTTTGTAGCTTGATACCGCTTTCAACCCAGGAAGATGGTTGTACCATCGTTTGTGTAATCATGGTTATCACCTCCTATCTTAAGTCCCACCTATTATACCCGAAGCCCAATTGCTTGGCGGGGCAAACCCCATAGTTTTGCTTCACGATCGAATGCTTCAATCATCCAGGTTGGGAAATCAACGTTCACTCGTTTTTGCTCGTGTCCAGGGCGCTTAGCCTGGGAAAGATTCAGGAATTCGGTGATGTCTTCTCCACAATCAAATTTGGCATCAAATTCTCTTGCTTTCATGGGCTTCCGCCTCAAGGCGGGATGATTTGAGCGGGAAAGTGCGGCGCGGCGCGCCGCACTTTCCCGCCTTAAACAACAAGCCATCGCTACCTCTTCTTTTCGGGATCGTCGCACTGAGATAACAATCAAATTGCACGCTTTTTAGGTTAAAAGCTTCGACGAATCGTTCATCGGCATCAATGCTTTGTCCCAGAAAATAGTCGGAGATTTCATCTAAATCCTGGCTGGCGGAAAGCGTAATCCGTAGACTTTTCATTGAGAGGCGGCTTTGGCGGCTTTGACCCTTTGGCGCAGTCGAGCCAGTACATCATCTGCATCCAGGAGGTCGCCCTGTTCTGCGGCCTGGATACCCTGGTCAATTTTGAGGCGAGTTTGCTCGACCCACGCTGAGTAGTCCGGGTTAGCATCTGGGTGTTGTTGGGTGACTCCCCAACAAAGGCGATCGCCGCATCTGCAACTCTTCTCCTCCCGCATCCGCTGAATAGAGGGGTGATAGCTCCCCTGTTGAACCGCTGGATGATGGATGCGATCGCCCCCTCTGCTGCAACCCGTGCGCTTCGCAATACCCGCAAGAGGTCAGGCTTCTGTTCGTATGAGCCACCAACATCTTCCACCATCAGTTTGGCTTGAACTGGGGTAGATGGTGTACTGGAGAGGTTGAAGAAGGGTTGAGAGGGCGATCGCCCTTTACCAAAGAAAACCTGCTCCGCTTTTGCCCTAAAAAACGGTTGGTCAGAGTGGGTGTTGCTGACGTGAGATGCTTGGTGCGAGTCGGAGGTTTTCATAACCATTCCTGAAGGTCAGTTGGTGTTGGGTTTTATGTGTCAACCTAAATAGATGGGCGATCGCACTGGTTGATGTATGACAAACAAGATTAGAGAGTTTTATAGACAGATTGTTTAGATGGTGTAGTAATTAGGTGTAGACTTTCGCCTCAAGGCAAGATAATTTTGGCAGGAGTATACGGCACGGAACACCGCACTTTCCCGCATTAAACTAAAGTCCAATTGGTTCTCCATTTTTAGTCCGAGAAAGGACATACCTGGTCACGCCACTATCTGGATAACCATGATAAGTAACTGTATCTGAAGAGAAGGTGAAATCAACCTGAATAGTGATGTCTGATCTGCCACTGTGGGCATTTCCACCCGTGGTTAGATAGTATGATTGATCTCTCCCTTTTGCATTCCGTCTTATCCGTCCGATTTCGGGAATGATTAAATTCTCTAGCAATGGATTAACAGTTGCTCGACCTGCTGTAAACTTGGTTCCAGCAGGACCGCCAGGGAAGTGTTTATCACCATGAGTATCATAGATGTATGTGGCTGCATGTGTGTTAACAAGATTTGCCAGAGGTAACTTCAGAAGATCTAAAACCTCACGTCGCTTCATGCTGTCATACAATTGAGCTGGACTACGGTCAATGGCTATATTTAACAAATTCAGATTCGCACCAGATGTTTCGAGCATATCTAAACTGATGCCAGTTATTTCAGGACTCAATTTTCGCAGAGCTTCATTCAATTGATGAAGGTTAGGCAGGTGGGTACCATCTTTACCACGCATTGGTTGAATAACACTGTCTGCAATGCAGTTTGAGCTTAAACTGCTCATCCCCTTTTTTGCCTGCACCACTTCCCCACCCTGCTGCACCACATGGGTCAACTCATGGGCAATCAACTCCTGCCCGCTGCGACTTCCCGGTTCGTAGGCTCCCTGGCGAAAAAAGACATCCTGTCCAGTGGTAAACGCCTTGGCTTGAATCGATTGGTTTAACTGGTTAGACCGGGAATCAGTGTGAACTCGGACTCCGCTGAAGTCTGCTCCAAAGGCTTGCTCAAGCGGCGTGCGAACGTTTTCAGCGATCGCCTGCCCACCTCCCCGCGCCTGCTGAATCGAAGCTTCTAAATTAGAGGAAACATCCCCTCCCTGTGTCGTCACCTGCGGCGCGATCGCCCCCTTCATCTGCAATTCGTCCTCCTCCATGCCTTTCCGTTGAATCGTTTCAGGCATGGGTTTCATCTGCAACTCGTCCTCTTCCTCCGGATCGGTTTCTCGTTGCAGCCAATCGGGTTTCATTTGCAGTTCCTCTTCCTCCGCTGGTCCCATCCGCTGAATCGTGTCAGCAATGGGTTTCATCTGGAGTTCCTCTTCCTGCTCCACTCGTTGAAGCGCATCGGGCGATCGCTGCATTTGCACCTCCTCCTCACCCCCCAGTCGCTGTGCTGCAGGTTGATCGCCCCCCTGCGGCCCCGCCGGACGATTGATCTGATCAACCACCGACGATGCCACCCGGTCGGCCTCCTGTTCATATTTGTCCCCCACCGCCCCGACGGTGAGTTTGGCCTGGATAGGGACTGACGTGGAAGCAGGCCGCTGAAAGAAGGGGTTTCGCTGCACCGACTGATCCGACGCAAAAAACGCCGTTGCTGCCTTCGCGTCAAAAAACGGCTGGTTAGACCGGGAAGCATGGCCTGACTCTGGCTTGCGGGCGTCGGTGCGTTTCATAGCGGTGGGGGTAAGGGAGCGGGGGGCGGCGATCGGGCAATGAAGGGATAACGAAGCGATACGGTCATTTTGCCACTCAATCAGTGGCAAAATGACCTTTTGCGATACAAAACTGACAGAGGATCATCCTGCGGGGGCTGGCGCAGGTGCGGGGGCTGGTGGGGTTGTTGTTTTTGCAGACTCCTCTGATTCGCTGGTTTCCAGTTTCGCTGGGGGCGGGGGTGGCACACGACCAACCAGCACGGTAATCTTGGCGGTGTTTTTGGTCAGAGTGTCATCTTTGCCATCCGTCCATTCGTACAGATTCTTGAAGGTGAGCGACTTGGGTTGCGCGATTTTCCCGATCACATCGCTGCCTAACAACAGAAAAGGCTCTGCCAGAGGTAGATCATCGGTGGCCTTGTCTTTGGCAGTATCGTCAGCCTTGTCTTTGGAAGCATCGGCGGCCTTGTCCTGGTAGGCAAAGGTAATCAGGGACTTACCGTTCGATGGAGAATAAAGTGTCGATTGAATCAGCAGCAGGTTAATCCCCTCTGCATCACTGGGAGTAAAGTCAACATTAATTCTGGCCGTCCCGTTTGCGTTGGGGGGTAAGGTCAATTCCATCTGCTGAAAACTCGCCACCGGGATGGTGCGATCGCCCTGAATTGTTGGGCCACCCGGCACCTGCACACTGTATCGCACTGTCAGATCTGGCATGATATTCACGCTCCAAATAGAAAGTTGACTTGAAACAACTGATGACTCACTCCCGGTTTGACCGTTGTCAATCCAGGGGTATTGACCGACATCTCCTCATATCCACTCCACAACCAGCACCTCCGTCATCCAGGGCAACTTCACCATGCTGAGGCCCCAGGGCAGACGGCTCAGCAAGATATCAATCGACTGTTGTTCGACCCGCAGTTTCCAGTTGCCCGTGTCACTGCGGGTCAGTTTGCCCTGGCGCTGCAAAAATCCCTGGCGCAGGCCATCCGGGCTGGTGTTTTTCAGCACCTCCCAGTAGTTGATCACCGTTTGCAGCAAATTTTCCCCCTCGGCCAGCGCCGCCTCCGGGAGTTCCAGTCCTCCCAGCACAGGTTGCTCCAGCGGCCAGCCGCAGAGGAGTTTGGGCAGCACCAGAGCTGATTCGGGGACAGTTCGTTCCCTGGTGGCCAGGTAGTGGAGGAGGGCGATCGCCACCTGTTGGGCATACTCGTGGCGAAAAGCATTGTCGCTGACCAGACCAACGCCTTCCAGGTAAAACTTCAGGAAGGGATGCAGCAGCACAACTCCGGCGTGACTGACGTAAATGCCGTTGGCCCGTTCGGCACGGGAGAGGGTGGGGGCGATCGCCTGTCGGGGTGGATTGGCCATCAGGGGGTGGCTCCACTGCAACTGTGTCTCAGCCTGAGGCGTTGATTCCACTGGAGCAATCGACTCTGGGGTTTCCATCGTCGGTGCCAACGGAATATCCTGTTCAACTGGAGCGATCGCTTCCGTGGTGGGTTCAACGGTTCGTTCAATGACGTCTGATGGTTCTGCTGAAACAGTCGCTTCTGTCGTTAGTTCAGCAACATCGGATGGTCTAGCTGATGCGATCGCTTCTGCCGTTGGTTCAGCAACACCGGATGATTCTGCTGAAACAATCACTTCTACCGCTGGTTCAGCAACATCAGATGATTCTACGGGGACGATCGCTTCTACCGCTGGTTCAGCAACATCAGATGATTCTACGGGGACGATCGCTTCTACCGCTGGTTCAGCAACATCAGATGATTCTACGGGGACGATCGCTTCTACCGCTGGTTCAGCAACATCAGATGATTCTACGGGGACGATCGCTTCTACCGCTGGTTCAGCAACATCAGATGATTCTACGGGGACGATCGCTTCTACCGCTGGTTCAGCAACATCAGATGATTCTACGGGGACGATCGCTTCTACCGCTGGTTCAGCAATACCGGATGGGCTGGCTGGTGCGATCGCTTCTGTTGTTGGCTCAATCGTATCAAATGATTCTGCTGGAACAAGCGCTTCTGTCGCTGGCTCAACAAGGGTGGAGGGTTGTATGGGGGCGATCGCTTCCGTACCTGGCTCAGCAATCTCGGATGATTCTACTAAAACAATCGCTTCCGTGGTTCGTACAACTACATCAGATGGTTCTACCGGAACAACTACTTCCGTTGTTCGTTCGACAGTATCTAATTGGTCAACTGACGCGATCGCTTCTACTGTTGATTCAAAAGTATTCAACTGATCAGCTGGGGCGATCGCTTCTGTCGTTAGTTCAACAATATTAGACGACGTTTCTGAAACCGTCGCCTCCATTGCTGACTCAACAGTATCTGATTGGTCAACTGATAAGATCACTTCCGCCACTGGTTCAACAATCATAGATGGTTGTACGGCAGCGATCGCTTCCATCGTTGGTTCAACAATATTAGATGACGTTCCTCGAACTGTCGCTTCCGTCACTGGTTCAACAATTCTGGATAATTCCACTGTAACCGTTGCTTCCGTCGTTGACTCAATAGTATCTGGTTCGTCAACTGGCGCGATCGCTTCCGTGGTTCGCTCAATCACATCTGATGATTCTACTGGAACCATCACGTTGGTGGTCTGTTCAACTGTCACTCGCTGGTTACCTGGAACAGTTGCTTCAGCGACTTGTTCAGCAACGTCTGATGGTTCTACTGGAGCGATCGCCGCTGGTTCAGTTTCACTCTCCAGTCTCTCCGGTTCAGATGCACTATCCAGAACCCCTGGTCTATCCTCAGATAAATCGGCCTCTGGTTGAATCGCCCGGTCGAGATTCACCGCATTCACCTCATCAACCTCATCAACCTCGTTTCCAGGTTCATCAACCTCGTTTCCAGGCTCATCAACCTCGTTTCCAGGCTCTGCCTGGAAATGCTCCCCTGGAGGGCTGCTGCCTCCTGCTGGAGGAGGCAGAGCCTCCAAATCCGCATTCCAGGCGGGACGCCCGGAACGAGAGGAAGATTCGAGGTCGAGATTGCCGTCATTGCCGTCATTGCCGTCATCAACCTCGTTTCCAGGCTCTGCCTGGAAATGCTCCCCTGGAGGGCTGCTGCCTCCTGCTGGAGGAGGCAGAGCCTCCAAATCCGCATTCCAGGCGGGACGCCTGGAACGAGAGATGTCCATATTCCAGGCGGGACGCCCGGAAGAGGAAGATTCGAGGTCGAGGGTGACCCGGTCAAGAGTCTCCAGCCAGAGGGCAGTTTCCACAGGGGCAAGGGTTTCAATCTGGTGGCGCACCTGTTGAGAGGGGATATTGGCGGCGATCGCCCCATCAAGGAACACCGTCAGCCAGTTCTGGAGCCACTGACGCAGCGGGAGCGGGGTGCCAATGGTGGTGTTGGATTGAATTTCGGTGAACAACAGGAGCCATGCCTGCTGTTCCAGATATCGGATTGTGGGCGGGTCGAGGGGGAGCGATCGCAGCAAGGTCTGGGCGGCCTCAAATAGGGGCTGAAAACTGACCCAGGTGGGCTGCATTCGCAGGAGTAATTGCTGCTGAAAAGTGTCTGGGAATTGCAGCACTAACCGCTGACGAGCCTGGGGTTGGTTAGCGATCAGTTGCTGCAATGAGGCGCGCCAGGGGGTATCGCTCTGGATCACGGCCTGCCAGCGAGGTATCCAGGTGGACAGGGGTGCAGGCGGCTGCCACCAGGGGAAGCGGCCATAGGCCAGAAAGTAGAGCAGGACTTCCCAATCGGCTTCTGGTGGAGTCTGAGTCAGGCGATCAGTTGGCGAGTCGATGGGGGGCCAGTCAGGGGGGCGATCGCCCGTTAATTGCGTGGTCTCCATCCCACTAAAGGGCTGACGGGACTGACTCAGCAGGGGCGGGGGCAGGTCGGCCAGGGCCTGCTGTAAGCCAGCCAGGAGTTTTGGAACGAATTCTGCGGTTAAGTTGTGGGGGGCGATCGGCGGCAGATCAATCACCAGTTGTTCCAGCCGTACCACTTCGTCCGTCTGCGTCCACTGGTCAAACAGTTGTTCTATCTGGGGAACGGCTACCTGCTGCAAAAGCTGGCTGAGTTCCTCCTGAATCCCCCAGGCTTCTGCCGCTTGAGAAGTCTCAACTTCCAGGATGACCTGGCCAATGATATGTCGTTGGGCGTTGCTCATAGGGCAGGCGGGGGGCAGGAGCGGGGGGCAGAGGCGGAGCGTTCAGGGGGCGATCGTTCGCATAATTCGGGGGTACAGGTCAGGATTGAGGCCGCTCTCCGCCGATGGGTCGGGTGAGCAGGTGAACCATTTGTTGCCATAATCCAGCTTTGGGCTTGTCGGACTCTGTTGAGCTGGAGGGAGATTCGGGGACAGGTGGAATAGTTGCCTGTAGCAGTGGGGGGCGAGAGGCAGCCGTCAGGGAAGCAGGATCAGAGGGTAATACATGAGGTTCGGCAGGAATTTCAGAAGTTCCGCTGGCACTCACGGAGGATTCAATCGAAGCATGGGGTGAAGCAGATTCAGCAGTCGGAACGACAGGTGCAGATACCCCGGACGGAGGAGGTGCAAAACTCAGATCGGTCGAGGTATCTGATTCGAAGGCAGAGGCTTCAGGGGGAAGGGCTTCAGCAGATGGAGCTTCAGAAGAGGGGATTTCAGCAGAGAGGACTTCAGGAAATGGGGCTTCAGAAAATGGGGCTTCAGGGGGCAAAGCTTCAGCAGACCGGACTTCAGATAGCGGGACTTCAAAAGAGGGAACTTCAGAAAAGAGAGCTTCAGAAGACGGGATTTCAGCAGAGGGAACTTCAGGGGAAAAAACTTCAGCAGACCGGACTTCAGATGGCGGGATTTCAGCAGAGAGGACTTCAGAAGACGGAGTTTCAGGGAGCGGAGCTTCAGCAGACGGAGTTTCAGATGGCGGGGCTTCAGCAGATGGGACTTCAACGGACGGAGTTTCAACGGACGGAGTTTCAGTGGACAAGACTTCCGGGGGCGGAGCTTCAGAAGGCGAGACTTCCAGCGGAGTGGAGTCGGCAGTGGATTCGAGGGGAGGGACTCCCGTCGGGTTCGATTCGGATGCAGGAGCTTCGGTGGGAAGCTCGGACACGGGGGGTTCGGGACTCACCGGAGAGGATTCGGTGTCTGACCCGGCTTCTAGATTCGTCTCGGTGTCTGAATCGGGTGGAACGGGTTCTTCGTGGAAAAGATGCACGAGGATAGAACTCGTCTGAGACCCCCACTCTGGCGGAAGCGTGTATTCAACGGTGAAATCTGCCACCTCTGATGCGTTCTGGGGAACCAGTGTGAGCGGCTCCCCCTGAAGCAGGAAATCCAGGTTCCTTTCCTCTAAATCAACAGTCGTAAAGACCCGGAAGGTTCCTCCTGTCATTCTGGGGGTGAGGGGTCTGGGGGGATCGGCGATATCCAGGAACAGATGAACATCGTTTCCCTGGGCATCAGGCCCACTTTCAACGTCGCCCAGCCAGAATGTCGCCAGACGCTGTGCCAATACGGTGACCGTTTCAGTCCGGGACTGGTCACCCCACCTGCCAGTGATCGTCACTTCTCTGCGCTGGTCGATCGCCCCTTTGAACCGTTCTGGCAAGAAATAAAACCGTCCCCCCTGCTCTTCAACCCCCTCTCCCTCCGCAATGCCAAAGTCTGGGAACAGGGTAATTTCAGCTCTGGCATCGGTTTCGATAAAACTGTTTTTTTCGATTGAGAGGTTCAACGCAGACATCGTTAGCGTCTGGGTGCGGCTGGCGTTGCCCCATCGGCCTGTAATGGGGACAGTCATTCGCCTTCTAATCTGGTCTTTCAGGTTGCCGGGTACGAAATAGAATTTCTCTCCATCCTTCACAACGCCATCCCCCTCCACCGTTTCGCCCGCCGGAAACAGTCGGATTTCGACCCGGTCATCATCGACGGTGAAGCTGTTTTTTGCGATGGACAGGATGAGCGGGTCTACGGTCAGGCGCAGGGTTCGGCGATCGCCCTTCCACGTCCCCGTGACCAGCACCTCCGTCCGTTGATTGATCCGTCCCCTGAAGAAAGTCGGGTCGAAATACCATTGTCCATTCTCTGCGACCACGCCCTCCCCCTCAACCACTCCATTGGCTGGGAAAACCGTGATCCTGTACCGGGCCTCCTCCTCGGTAAAGCCAGTTTTGTCGATGGACAGCGTCAGCACCTGAACCGTGACGGTCTGTGTGCGGTGCTCGTTGCCCCAGCGTGCCATCAGGGCGATCACCTCCTCGTTGCCGCTGAGCTTGCCTTTCAATCGGCCAGGGTCGAAATAGAATCTCCCTGCCTGCTCGACCACGCCACGCCCCTCGACCACAGCACCCGCCTGGGGAGAAAACCTGATCTCCACGGGTTCATCGTCTTCGGTGAAGGTAGTGGGTTCTATTGAGACAGTCGGGACAAACACTGTCACCGTTTGTTCTCGACTGAACCGCTTCCCGGCTTTTTCCCAGTCTGCGATGATGGTAATTTGCTTCTGACCATCAATCGACCCTTGTAGTTTTCTGGGATTAAAGAAGTACTGGTCGTTCTCGCGCTCAATTCCTTCCCCTTGCAGCGCTGTGGGCTTTGGAAACACTGTGATGGCAGCCCGATTATCACTGTCCAGAAAAGTCATTTGGGGGAGGAATAGAACCAGCGCTTCCACCATAATCGTTCGGATTCGGAGATATTTGCCTTCCCACTTTCCAGTAATCACAATATCAACCCAGCGATCGATATTTCCTTTCAGTGTTCCAGGTACAAAATAATATTTACCATCTCGGTTTTCAATCCCTCGACCCTCCACCGTTCCATTCGCAGGAAAAAGTTTGATCTCGGATAATTCGTCATCTTCGGTGAAAGTGGTTTGATCAATTGTTAGGGTGAAGGCCGTCACCGTCACCGTCTTTTCTCGCCGCTGTTCACCCCACTGTCCCCTGATGGTGATGGATTCCTGGTTCCCGTTGATCTTGCCCTTTAGTTGACCGGGGTCGAAATAGAACTTCCCCGCCTGTTCCACCACGCCTCTACCCACTGCAATTGCGCCCTCAGCAGGGGACAGTTGAATCTGTACGGGATCCTCTTCTTCGGTGAAGGAGACTTTGTTGTTCTCGATTGATAGAATCAGCGGATCAACAGTAATGCGGGTGGTTCGAGTATAGGTGTTGTTCCACTTCCCGGTAATCACAACCTCTGTGCGCCCGCTGATCTGTCCCTTCAGTCGGCCAGGGAAAAAATTAAATTTTCCGGCCTGGAGCGATACCCCTCTGCCCTCTGCCGTTGCGCCCGCAGAGGGGGTGAGGCTGATCTCAACCGGGCCATCGTCTTCGGTAAAGGTGGTTCTCGCCAGCGAGAGCAAAAGCGCATTGACGGTAATGCTCTGCGTCCGGTAATGGTTTCCCCATCGGCCCACGAGGACAATCTCTGCTTGATTGCCTTTGATTTTTCCCTTCAGTTGACCGGGCTGGAAGACGTATTTCCCCGCCTGCAAGGCAACCCCCTCGCCCTCCACAGTTCCGTAGTTGGGCAGCAGTGTGACTTCCGCTGGGGCATCGTCCTCCAGGAAGGTCGTCCTGGCAATGGACAGAGATAGTGATAGAGGGGCCAGAAGCTGCAAAGTGCGTGGCTCCACGGGATAGGGCAAGGAGAAGTCTGCGATGATGGTGTCGCTGTTGCCTTGCTCCGTGTACACCAGGATCAAGGTGCCACCTCTGGGGACGCCCCCCAGGTGCTCCAGGCCGGGGTGAAGCTGGGTGAATCGATGGAAGAAGTGGTCCTGGGGGGCAGTCTCTGGGGGCGTTCCCAGCCGCAGACAGAGGACATCAAATGACAGGTTGTAGTTTTGCTGGAGCGTGTGAATCTGCGTCAGGGCGTCACGGCACGATCGCCCCAGATGTCCTTCAATCCGATAGTGTTCAAATTCGTCTAACGATGCAATGAGAAAGTTGGTTTTAGAAGCATAGGCGGGTTGGGGGACAGATGTACCTTTGAGGGAGTCCTCGTAGTTCCAGACCGGAGCGAGACTGGTGTAGTCCAGATAATAGGGAATGGCCTGCTGACTGAGGGGGCGGGAGCGATCGCCACTGGGGGTCACCTTAATGGGGGTTCTCTCTGGGGAGGGCAGTTGAAAATGGTTCGCGTCATACAGGCGCAAAAGTCGGGCAAACAGAAAGCGGATGCGGTTGATGTAGGGCTGGTTTTCGGCGTCTTCAATCTGTTTCTGGACAAAGTACTGACGGTAGAGATCGAAGGAGGAGTCGGGTTGCCCCTGGGAGTCCAGGTCAATCTGTCCCAGTAGCAGGTAGCCATGCTCAGAGACATCAGCCGACAGCGTATTAGGCTGGATATCAGGTGCAGAGGGGCGATCGCCCATGAATTGAACGATTGCCTCAGTTAGTTCTCGATGGGCAACCGCGATCTGGCTGCAATAATCATAAAAATATTGAATCCCATAATCAGTATTTTTGAGTGTGTCGAATCGATTTTGGAACTGTACCCTCAGCGTATTTAAAGTTTGTCGGGAGAGTGCCTGATTCGAGAGCAGAGGAAATTGCTTAATCCGGTCGGAAACTGCCTGCAGTGCTGTGAACAGCGGAGTAATCGCTTCCTGGCAACGGTCTATATAATTCTGTTGAAACTCCGTAGCATTGGTAATAATTGCCAGCCGGATAATATCGTTCTGATACCCAAATCGACGCAGTGTGGGGGAACTAAGTGTGGATGCGATCGCTGACGTTCGGGGTGCAATCTGGATCTGGTCTTTGGGCAACAGGATGAACCGCAGGTAAAACTGTCGATCTTTTCCCATCTCGGTATAGCTGAGCAGTGGGGCAGAACGGGGAACCTCCTCGCAGACCCGAACAACTGCTAAAACAGAGTTCTTTAGTCGTTTCTCGATATCTGCATCATTCAAAGTCAACGGTTTCCGGTTGCTGTCATTCTTATTGACTTTGAAAAGTTCAATAAACTTTGCACCCTTAAATTCATCCTTAGATTCATCCCTATTTTCATCCTTGGCTTCCTGAGATTGGTAATAGGCCAACTGGATGTCCTCGTCCACAATGATCAACTGCCCGTTGGCGGCGATCCCCAGCCCTTTCGAGATCTCAATGGTCGCTGTTTCGCCATTCGGAGATTTGCCGATGGTGAGGGTCAATCCCTGGGCGATCCCCTGACCGATGAACTTGCTGCGAGTCAGGTGAGATTGATTATTTAAATACTCCACCACCGCATTCAGATCCTCACTATCGAGAATCTGATTGGGGATAAAAATGGGATAGCTTTCGTCACTGGTGAAGGAATGATTCATCGCCCTACTCATACATGCTGCCTAAAGGAGTTTGGTTTAAAATGATGGGATTCTGTACCAGACCGGGAGTTGCAGGGCCATCCAGGGTCGCCACCGGATAAACACTGCGGAGGTCAGACAAAACCTGTATCAGATCAGTACGCACTTCAGCCTGTCCACAGTCTTCATCCTCGCAATTCATCAAAGACAATCGCTTCATCCAGGTTTGATAAGCAGCTTCAAACCGTCGCATTGAGCGCAGGTTGACCCATACAATCTTAAGGGCGACATGGGCAGGCGCTTCGGTTCGTAACGTATTTTCTACAAACTGTCGGAAACCGCTGTCCTGAAATCGCCGGGGCCACGCAGGCAACACCACCGTGATCCAGAAGGAATAGGGGTCAAAGAATACAGTCGGTGCTGGGGCAGTTTGCTGGTCGTCCATTCGTCCGGGTAGCGGAGTAATGGGAAGCGTGGGGAAAGGCTGCCTGGATAAGGAGTGATCATCAGGCTGGCTGGATAAGTGGCGATCGCTCTGACGGGGACGCAGCAGAATATGTTCGACCATATACAGCCCTTCACCGCTGATGGAGTCTCTCAGTTGCTGAATGGCCTGCGATCGCTCCCCCGCACTGTCGAAATCTTCGGGATACCGAGCCAGGGTCGAACGCCTGTCCATGCCAGAAAGGGCAAAGGCATAGCCGCCTGTTTTTTCCCTCTGAGGGGCAGGGGCGGGCAAGACTTGTGGATTCATCTGCGAGTCAGCCTGTGAAACAGTCGGTGGATTCGTCTGTGAATTAGCCTGTGGATCGATCAGGCGGACACTGTCATCGATTTCAACCAGTCTAATCAGCGCACTGCCATATCTCCAGGCATTGTCTTCTGCCCAGGAGACTCGCTCCGAGTCAACAATCACCAGCGTTTTTTGTACGTTACCAGAGATCACCTGGGGGAGATTCCCGGTTTGAATTTGTCGTTGCAGGTAGCGCAGGGGTTGCGTTTCAGAGATGGGAAATTGCGTAGCTTGCAAACGGGCTAAGGCACGTTCGCCCCAGACTCTTGCTGCACGGGCGGTTGGATACAGCGTCAGGCTCTTGAACTGCCAGGGCAGTTCATCCTCTGAAGGCTTTAAGCAAAACCGATAGCCCCCTGTCCGATGGCCCGCCTCATTCGCCACTTCCGCCTGAATAATCTCCAGCGCGATGGGGCGTTTGCCCTCCAGGTACCGCCCAATGGAGGACAGTAAAGTCTCATCGGTAAGCCAGGTAATGGCTTCAGAAGGGTCTGTTGTTTGTCCAGGGTAATCGCGACAAAACAGACCCGCCAGTTCCTCTGTAAACCGTTGAGTCTCCAGCAACGGGATCATTTTCCCATCTCCCTGGCTCAGCCCGCCAATAAAACCAGGAGCCACCTGCTGGATCACAATGTTCAGTTCGGCATTGTTCAGTTCGGCATTCTGTTCAGTAGTCGTTTCCAGGGATTGTAGCCACTGAAGGATAGCCTCACGTTCCTCTGGAGTCTCTAGCCCCAGCGCACTATCCATATCCGCCTGGATCTTGCCCTGGGCATCAACAATGGCAAATCCATAGGTGTCCACTTTGCCATCAATAGCCCCTTCCAATACATCCCTGGGGGTGATGTTGATGGGCTGATACGAGGTTTTGAACAGAAGTTGCACCAGGGTTTTGATGGCTGCATCCTGGGCAGCATCGGGATGGCGATAGCGCTGGATACTGACGAAATCCAGTTGAGGGTGAGTGGTGGTGGATGGGAGTTTGAGGACAAAACCAATCTCCTGCCCACTCCCGTTTAATTCGATGATATCTCCCAACAGAGAGCGGATCACGCCAATCCGAAGTTTCGCTAGCAACTCTGCGTCCAGAGGTGGGAGTGGCTCAATTTTCAGGACGGTTGAGTTACCGGGTTCCAAAAAGTGAGACACCAGGAGTGTATTTTGAGGTGTGGCGTCCAGATGGTTGAGCAGCCCCGACTGAAGCGACACGAGATACATTGATAAGGCTTGCCTGGAGATGAAGCAATAAATGAGACTGATAAACCATAAATCAATGGCTACATCCTGCAAAGGGAAATGGCTTTGTATCTTGAGGTACCATTTCCAGTGAAACATCAGAAGAGTTGTTAGCGTCTCGTCTAATGATCGCTGCAATGGCAGATCAGCAGATAGCAGATCAGTAAACTGAGCAAACATTGCTCTTCTGAGCTGTTGCACCAGCGGAGTGAGTGCCGCATTCCGAGCAATATCGGTTGGATAGGAATGGTGATAGAGCGCCAGACTGGTGCCATCGTTATCGACAACCTCCCAGCCATAGTAGGCATGACGATAGATCAATCGCTGGAAGTGAGCCGGGTTGCGCAGAGATGCCAGTAGACCATCCCTCGCAGTTTGAGCTGCTTCCAGAGTGTCACAGATCTGTCGAACCCTCAACTGAACGATCAACGGGCGATCGCCATCCCTGCTGGTTCCTTTCCATTCCATATGAATTCTGAAGTGTCCCGGTTGGTAGGCGACACTATAGCGGACGAGCGATCGCTCCGTAGAACCCGTGCGAATCCCCAGTAGCCGCGCAATGCGTTGCTCAAAACCCGATACATAACGTCGGTTCGGGGTGTTCTGACAGGAGACATTGGCGGCCCGAAAGCGATCGCGGCTGAGCTGGGGATACTCCTGCAAAAAGCTGGTTTTGTCCTGGATCAATCGAGCAGTCAAATCGGTATTAGAGATCCCGGGATTAATCCGGTAATTCAACAACACATAGTCGGTAAATGATTCGGCGAACCGGGCCAGTAGGTGATCGAGAAAACGATTGCGCCGTTCTCGCTGTTCTAAAGTCGCATCTGGCTCTTCGATTTCTTTAAGGAAGCTCAGAAACTCATCGTTTGTTCTCTGTTCCCATTGGTGAGGTAGGACAGGATTTTCCGCATCGGTGGAGGGGTTCAGAATTTTCTCGATGCCTGGAAAATCCAACACCTGAGTAAAGTAGGTGCGAGCGGATGCTGGATTCCAGGAAAATAGCTCTCGGACACGCGATAGTTGTGCCAGGTAATTGGCCAATATCTGATCAAAAAACACCATATATGCCTTGAGCTGGTTGGCCTGTGACTGACGCAGCGAGGAAGCCGTTTGCGGTAAACCATCTTCGCTGATGCCGTAGGTGAGCGGAAAGTCGTGCTGGATGGAATAGTGTTCTGCGAGTTGAGGGGAATAGTTGCCCTGGGGAATGGCCAGGTCGAGATCGGCTTCGTTCTGGTAGGCTTTCAGCGAAGCGAGCTTTTGCTGAAAATAGTGTCGTTTCACCTTCTCCCGATCGATAGGGATGGGGAGACCTCCCTTCATCAGCACCAGATTCGACTGGTCAAGCCCCAGCACAGGGCGGAAGTTGGCCGCCAGCGTCAGTGACCAGACCTGTTCCGGCGACTGGGCCAGACCACTGATATGGCTCTGGATGGTGAGTCGCTTCACGGCTACAACACCGGGGACATCCAGCATGATCCGATACAGGTCGGAGGTGTAGAGTTGGCTGGGTAATGTCAATGCTTCCAGTTCGTCGGTGTCGATAAACCCATGATTTTGGGTGGTGCGGTTGGGAGTAAAGGCGTCGTGGTGGGCGATCGCCGAGGGTCGTCCAGCAAAGATCTCCGCCGGGTCTTTGCCGCGATCGAGCAGCGTTTGCAGACTATGGAATTGCACGGAGGGAGCCAGAAAGTTCTGCACCTGGATGAAGATCTGCACCAGCACATCATTGGCATCGGCACCGCTCTCCAGTTCGATTTCACCCCGCAATACGATGTCCTCTTCACCCAGGACAACCAGTTCGTGGAAGTCTTCACAAAGGTTGCGGTAACTGTTCAGGACAGACCGCACCTCATTTAAGATAGAACGCAAGGGTTGATACGGTTGTCCACAGGCATCGAAATAGGTGGGTGGATCCAGATCCAACAGCACAGTATAAAGTCCCCGTAGCCAGGGACCACTTTGGGCATCCTGCTGGGCTGTCCCCTCCGGTGATGTTTCCGGTTGTTTCGCCTCAGTCTCTTTGGGCGGGGATTCCAGTCGCACAGTCCACTGTCCCTGCGATTTTGAGCCAACCAGATGATAGTTCTCACAGCGCTGAATCCAGGCGTTGCGGACACCTTTGATATCCAGTAAGCATTTGCGTAAATCCAGTTCCGTGACGGGATTGCACGTCAGGATCTGGTCTGGCGTAAAAAAGTTATCTTCTTCCTGTTTTTCAGAAGTGGGCGCTTTGGCCAGCAGGTCTTTGAGATCCAGATTGTTGCGATACCCCAGTTCCGTCACGGCGTAACACAGAACTTCCAGAATCGTCACACCGGGGTCATGCAGGTTGTAGTCCGTCCACAGTTTGCCCGACATCTGCTGCAAATGGGCAATGCCGATCGACCTCAGCGTCTCAAAGTTGAGGTACTCCGGGAAAGCCGGGTTCTGTTTGGAAATACTGGAGAATTCAGAGACAGACATGGGCAGAGAAGGGGGGCGGGGAGAGATGGGTTAGAACAGGTAGAGCAGGAGGGCGATCGCCCAACTGATCACCAGGAGCACGGCCAGCACCACAAGGCGATTGGCCTGGAGGGTTGCCAGGTCTTCGATGCGCCGCAGATCCAATCGGTGCTGTTCATCCAGGTCGGCGATCGCCTGGATCAGCACGGGCACCAGACTGGTGTAGGCAACCGATTGCGTCCCATCACTGGCGGTGCGCACCACCTGGGGAAAGATCTTCTCCACCTCGTGAGCCAGCAGACCAATTTGTGGGTTGTTCGCTGGATTGCAGTCTGGATTCGGACTGCCCGCAGGGTTCGGGGTCGGTTCCCCATCCTGTTGCCACTCAAAGGTCACGGGGCGCAGACCCAGCACGTCGGTCAACACCTGAGTCAGGGGTTTAACGTTTTGCATCTGGTCTGGGTCGGTGTCCTGATAGAGGGCGATCGCCTGCACGATCCCATGCACATCGACTTCGTAATCCCTGGGGGCGCGCCCTACCCCGACTCGTCCGTTGGCCTCTGGAGAAAGGGTGACCAGCACTCGCCCGGATGCAATATCCAGCGGGTCAGCGGTTGGTTCACCGGCTGAGGGATCGCTGGGGGAGGGTGCTTTGAACTGAAATCCTTCTGGGGTATCAGTGGCCAGCACCGCATGGGTGGGACTGGTGCCCAGGGTGAAGTTCTGCTCTGGCTCCCGGTGACGGATCACCATTGCCGGGGAGGTTTGCCGATCCGAATGCACTGGCTTGTCTGGATTAAACAGGAAACTTCCAAATCCACCGTCACTGGTAATTTCCAACCGAGTGGAGGGAGTCTCAGTTCCCAGCCCTACATAGCCGCTGGAGTGAATGGCCAGGTGGGTCTGTCCGGTTAGTTGCCGGGGAGGAGACTGCTCGGTTTGAGGTGGTACTGGAGACGAGGGGGTCTGGAACACAAAGCCCTGCTTGGCATTGGTGATCCAGCCGCAAAAGCGATCGCCCAGCGCCGTAGTCAGAACTGTTGGCTCCTGGTCTTTCGGCTCCTGGTCTTTTGGGTGCTGGATGAGGGCGATCGCAGGTAGCGCATTGCCATCACCCTGTTCAGGTAAACACTGCACCTGCACCGTCTCAGCCGGATCATGAATATCGAGGCGGGCAACGGGGGTCGCCGTACCAATGCCCACCTGCGGTCGGGTCTGTGAACTTTGCCGCAGTTTCAATAGCAGGTCAGGGCTGAGCGGTGCTTCCCCAGCACTACCGATTCGCTGATAGAAACCGAACCCCTGGGTCGTGTTGCTCTCCAGGACGGTTTCCTGCTGACCGACGCTCAACGATGTAAAAATCTGGGTTTCCTCCGTTTTTGGGCGCAGGAGACGCAGCGTGGGGTCAGTTGCCGAGTGCGGGAGAAAGTAGAGATATCCCCGATGGGGGTCAGTGATGTCGAGCAGTGCAGCAGGTGTAGCGACGTTGAGGCCCAGGGTGGCCAGTTCTTCGGGCGACTTGTCCGAGAATTTGCGAGGCTGCACGACCAGCATCACCGTTCCGCTGGTGGGGTCGAGGTGAAAGGCTGTGATTTCTTTGGTCTGGCGTGGGCCTCTGCGGAAGACAAAACCGCGATCGGCGTCGCTACACCAGGTTACTTCATTCCAGGAGAGGCCAGAGGTGAAGTAACTGACCCGCTGAGCGGTGTACACGGGGGGAGGAGCGGGGGATCGCCCCGGTATGGTAGGGATTGTCCCAACATCTCTAGGAATCTCAACAATCTGGCCCTCGTAGTGCAGCAGAGTCATCTGGGTCTGGGCCGCTTCACTGGGAAACAGGATCCAGCGTCCGTCGCCTTTTTGGGCTACAGGGGGGGGTGAATTGGATGTTGATGAGGAACCGGATTCCGGCTTTGGGGCATCGGACTTTGGGGCATCGGACTTTGGGGCATCGGATTTTGGGGCATCGGACTTGAGAGCCGCTGGATAACTGAGTTTACGGACATCCAGACGAGCCTGGGGGTAATTGCGCTCATCGGTGCGATCGCCCGCTTCAGGCCCGACACCAATTCCCACCCGATCGAAAACTTTGGCCCACATCATGCCTTTTTCGGGCAGTGCCACCCAATCACCGTCATCGGGGAAGGGCATCCAGTGTTCCGGGCTTTCTGGGGGAGACTTCTCACCGCAGATGCATGGTTCAGTCCACATCATCCAAAAATTACACCTGGCGATGACCGTTTTTGGGTCATTGACTTTTTCCGGCTGTTTCTCTGAGTTCGTATTGTCTAGCTTTCCTGTTTTGTGATTAATTGTCGTATTGATCAGCTCTTCTTCGGAGTAAAAGACAACATCCCCTTTGCAGTAAGTTCGCCCTCTCCTCCACCTACCGTGAAACTTATCTTCAAACTTATTCAACATTGAGTTGATCAGGGAGGCATAGTCATCTGCTGACAGATAATTGCCATTTCTGAATCGGTAAATGAGGTTGGTGCGATCGCTTAACTGCATATCTCCTCCTGACGATTGTTGTTACTATCGATTGATGTTTTGAATCGTGTTCAACCAGATATCAATCATTTATTATTTTTCTCGAAGTTTGCTTCAGGTTGGCTCCCGCAATCTCATACGAGCACTGTAGCCCACTGTGTCCAACTGCTCCTTAGCGTCTTCTCTCACAGGTTGCCAATCTCCTGGAACCTGATCAATCTTGTGGCGAAATGCAGAACGGGTAAAGGGTGGCACCGACACCAGAATAGATTGGGGGGAGCTGACGGTAGCCTTCAGGACTGATTTTCCATCCTCATTTTGCTTCTCGTTTGCTGCTCTCTGTTCGCACTGAAAGAGCTGAAAGTCCATTACAAAATTGACATAGGGGCGCTCTTCCACAAAGTTGAGAATCGACGAAAGATAGATCTCACCGCCAAAGTGGATCTCGGCTCCTCCGTCTACCGTCCACGGCGACAGAAAACCGACAATTTCGGTCTCCAGTTGTCGCCTGTAGAAGTCAAAATCACTTTGAAAGGGTTCCTTAAAACGGACTTTAAATTCAACCCGGATCTCCTGGTAATCGGGATTGATTACGTGGAGGTTGACCCAGGGGGAACTAAGCGACTGGAGGTACTGCTGGATCTCCGCCAGCAGGCTGATGTTGACCTTTGGCTTCAGGTTGTTGATCGTGCGCCGCTGAGACAGGGTGGGGATCACCGCCAGGGTAATGTGACCGGGGGCAATTTCGCGGCAGATCCCATTGGGGATGACTTCTCCGTGGTTAATGCAGCGCACTTTGTAAATCTCCGGGAAGCGATCGAGCACCAGACGCTCGTAGTCAAAAATGGTGATCGCCCTCCCCTTGTGGTGCAGGTGCTCGCTGACGCGGGTGTAGAACTGGGCAGGCTGCTCTTTGACTTTGCCACCAAAGGAGGGGAAGGGTTGCTGGATCTGCTTAATCTCCGGTTGGGGATCTGCCAGTTTGGTCAGCTTCTCGGCAGGCAGAGGGGTGGCCAGATGGTTGGGGTCGTTGCCGCCATCCACGAAGGTGACTTCCGCCGCCTGGGTCTGAACGCGGATGATCTGACAGATCGCCTTACTCCTGCTTTCAACAGTAGCTTTGATCCAGTGGAGTGCCGGGTTCAGGATCGTGGTACCAACGTTACTAATATCGGCTGGAATCGCCAGTTTGACGATACCAGAATGAATCAAACCGTTGGAGGTGTCTTTCAGAATCTGGTATTTCTCAAAGGGGTGCCAGGTGTTGCCTTTGAGATAATGCCACTGAACCTGTGCTTTTTCTAAGTCGGTTTTAGCGGTCTCTTCCACCACTTCAAACAGCAGGCACAGGGCGGTGGATGGCTCCAGATTCTGTAGCCCGACCAGCAATTCCCCTTCGTTGTCAAACTGGGGCAGGAAATGGATGGTTTCAGGCGTTGATGGGTTCAGGGATAGAGCCGCAAACCCGTCGAAGGGATAGAGGTGAAAGAGCTGACAGTCCTTATGGGTGGCGATCGCCGTATAGTCAATCTGCAACGACTTGATCACCGGCGTGTAGGGTTCTCCCGGCAGGACTGGTACATCGTTCAGCTCAACAAAGTATTTGTCTGCCTGGAAGATCACCTCTTTTGTAATGGTTGGTGGTGGTTGAGTGTTCCTTGTTTCTGTCGTTTGATATTTGTAGTAAGCGCCGATCACGGCTTTCCGCTTTCTTGCCTCGGCTTTGTTTCGGCTGGCCTCTTGTTCAGCGGCGGTAACAGTGATAATTTCCTGAGTTGCGGTGGCCAGTACCTGACGAGCCAAAACGGTGGGATAGGCGGTATGGAGGAAGTCATCGCCGATTAGCTGCGATCGCAAAAAGCCATATTGACTTTCATTGTTCCAGGGGGCTAACCCGGTTGTGTTCGATACCTGGGTGACAGGACGATCCAGCTTCAGGGATGGGAGATCTGCGGTCAGATCAATACAGTATTTGGGGCTGCCCGGGCCAGGCTGGTGTTGGGAGAACAGGGTGTATGCGGTTGATGCAGCAGGATACCACTGCCGTTCCCGCAGGGCATCAACGGCAAGACGACCCGGATTAAACGATTGAACTGTATTGCCGACGCTGGTGTTAGGGTTTGAAATACCGTAGGCCGCGTAGGTTTCCCCCCAGTTAATCCTGGCATCAATACCATAAGCAGCATAGATTTTTTCCCAGTGAATCGTGTTTCCCTCGTAGGGAGGGTCTGTCTCCAGATCAAATGCCAACTTCAGTCGAGTCAGATGTTTCTGAAACACCTCTTGACTGCCAATGTAGAAGCTCGACCCCACCTTTGGCTGGACTCCAAACGGCAGAAACGGTTTGCTGGCATCCAGGGTGGCGAGGTCGTTCTGGAGCAGCAGGTTGCGGACGCCATCCACTTTTGTGGTGATATTGAGCTGCTCCAGGGTCGCCTGCCGCAAGTAGTGGTAAGCCGATAAGTCTTCTTCCCTGCTTTTAAGAGACCCCGAAGAGGGCGGCAGCCCCTCATTCTCATGGTGCAAGATCAACCGGGCTACCGGGTGGGTAGTGGCCAATTTTCCACCGGGGAGGTCTGCATGATAGGGCACGACGGGCACAGCCCCTACGGGCAGAGTGACCTGGAGGGTGAGGGTGTAACGGGTGGTGGATGCTCCAATGGGTTGCAGTTCTGGAGGGGCGATCGCCCCTCTGATCCACTCCGCTTCTCCACTGAATTCGACTCGCAGTTCCTGCTGTAGATTTTTGACAATGGCTGACAGATCCGGTGGGGATGGAAAGTCCAACGTCAGCTTGAAGGTGATCGTGCGATCGCCCT
This sequence comes from uncultured bacterium, assembly GCA_964630955.1. GTDB lineage: Bacteria > Cyanobacteriota > Cyanobacteriia > Elainellales > Elainellaceae > CAZVXA01. The sequence goes on from CAZVXA010000035.1 coordinate 28,554, forward strand.
CCTGGAGGAGAAGGATGCTGGAGGCGATCGCCAGTCCCACTTCTGCCGTGGGGCGCGTTTCATTCCCAAACGGTAACCACGCCTGTACCGCCAGGTCATTGGGGAACTTGCCACCCTGACCATCAAAGGAGTTGAGCACGGGAGAAGCGTGTAGCCCTAAAATCTCCCAATTCGGGTCGTTCTCTGGTACCCCCAGCTTCACCTGACTGTGCCGGAAAATCCCTTTGAGTTCCACCACCTGGGCCGTGTTCACCACGATCTCATCGTTCAGGACGTAGAACAGATCCACACCCGTTCCATCGGTGCCACCACTAAAGCGAGTCTGTTGCGCCAGCTTGTGGTCCTGGACAAACTTTGCCAGTTCCAGAATGACGTGGGCTTTGTCGGGCTGGGCTGGCCGTTCTGACAGGCGCAGCACCTCCCGGTAGAAGAAATCCAGGTGGCGCTGGGTCATCCGGTTCAGATCCCGTCGGGCGGGTTGCAGCACCTGCCAAAATGCGACGTAGAGCGCCAGGTGAGGTGGCATGTTCTGATCAACTGAGAGGCTCTCGCGCAGCGCCTCTGGAGCCTGTTGGATCATCCGCAGGTAGGTCTGAAAGAGCGGCTGGAAAATGCTGTTTAATTCAGATTGAGCCTGTGTTCGATTGGTGATGACCCGCTCCAGCGCCAGCACAGCGGGGGTATTATTCAGGTTTTCCAGAATGCCTGGGGCTTCTGGTACAACCACCTGCAGGCTAAATGCCCCGGCAAATTGCTTGAGAATGTCAAATTGCTTGAGAATGTCAGATTCCCTGAGATCAGATGGCCTGAGAATCGAATTATCCTCAGGTGCAAATAGGTTCTGCGAGCAAGCGTATAGCCATAACCCCTGTTCCAGGTAAGCCAGTCGATTGTAGGGGCGTTGCAGGGCTGTAGTGACGCTGGAACGCAGCATCGACTTCAGGGTCGTTCCGGCTGCCAGTCCCTGATCCCAGGTTATTAGCGCTTGTAGAAGGCTACAGCAGGTTTCGAGAATATGCTGGAGGTGGAGCAGGCGTGCCTTAATGGAGGATGGGCTGGTAAGGGCGATCGCCCACTGTGCCAGAAACGCTTTGAGTGCCTGATTGTACTGGCTCTGAACAATTTCTGGGCGGGTTTTACTGATCAGCGCCAGTTGAACAGGCGTGCTGCGATCAAAGAAATCCCGCCAGTTGCCAGCAACCTGATTTTCTTCGTTGTAATAGACGACCCGCTGACTCAGGTCATAGGCAAACACCAGAAAATCCGCCAGGTCTTTCTCATCAACCTGGACATAATCGGGAGACAGCGCGGGCATTGTGCGCTGCTGCTGGGCGACGCCATCCCGGATCAGTGGATTTCTGGTGTCACGAGGATTCATGCCAGTCCTGTACCTTCCTGGAGATAAAAGGGATAGACAAAACTGAACCGTGAGTTGGTACTGATCACGGTGAAATCAATGCGAATATTGACAACGCCCTCCAATTGCTCATCCAACTGCAACTGGATTGCATCCAGGCGAATTCGGGGTTCGTTATAAAGAATGGCGGTGCGAATTAACTCTTTGATATAGCTGCTGATGGTGGGGCTTAATGGTTCAAACATCAGCTCCGACAGGTTGCACCCGTAGGTCGGCTGCATCACCCGCTCTCCAATACCCGTGGACAGCAGAATGCTGAGACTTTCGCGGATATCGTCTACAGCACTCACCAGTTTCACCTGACGAGCAGCTTTATTGAAGGTCGGCGGGAAACTCCATCCGGTGCCCAGATAAGCGTTGTTGTCATCGATCATGGCGATCGCCTCCTTAGCCTCCAATCAACACGGTGAATTCCCCCAGCACAATCGAGCCACCGTGGGCAGTGGTGTCACCAATGCGGGCCGCAGGTTTACCGCCAATCATGACGGTCGTGGAACCGAGGATAATGCTGTCGGGTGGCCCAACACAGGTGCAGTTATCCCCCAGGACGGCAGCAGGTAGTCCCTTGATCAGGACGGTGGGGACTCCAGGCCCAATAATGGGGCCACCCACATGGGGAATCGGCGGCACCCCCGGTGTCTGCATCGGGCAGGTGTGCATGTCGGTCAGTCGCGCAGCAGGTTTTCCCATCGGTTTTTCCTAATTAGAGGGGCGGTGAGAAAGACAGTCAGGAGATTTCTACGAAAGAACGACCCGTCGGGTGGATGTCTCCCCCGCTGCGCGGGGGAGACATCCACCCGACGCAGGTAACTTGATTGTTAGAAATCTCAATTGATCTGGACGAGGGAACCTTTGAGGATGGCGATCGCACTGGTTGAGACCTCTGCTCCGGCATTCCCCTGGGCTTTGAACTGGCTCTGGGCCTTAATATTGACATTCATACCTTCCAGACTGGCATCCTGAGTTGCTTTCATCGTCAGTTTCCCTGTGGCTTCCAGAACGATATCCTTTGGGCTTTTCAAAGTAATGCCTTTATCGTTCAGCGTCACCGTATTTTTATGTTGATCCGTAAGCATGATCTCCTTGTCTTTATCCGATATCACCACTTTGTTACCGGCAGGCGTCTCCAGTGTCATTACCTTGTTCTCATCGTCAAACAACACTTTCATTGCAGAACGGGTAACAAATCCCTTTTCATGGTTCGGGTCTTTGGGCTGCAAAGGGGCCGGGTTTTTGCCGCTGTGGAGCATCCCCAGAATGACCGGATGGCGGGGATCATCGTTGAGGAACCCCAGAACCACCTCATCCCCAATCTCCGGGCGAAAAAATGACCCCCGATTATTGCCTGCGTCCAGTGTGGCGACTCTGGCCCAGGTGCCACTGCTACCTTGGGAATCAATAATGGGGGACTTGACCAGCACCCGAAACTCCTTCGAGGGGTCTTCCTGCAACTGCACCGCAATCCCAATTTGCAGACCGCTCACCCCCGGCAGCAGACCTGATGCGGGGTGATCGACAATTCCCTCCTCCCGATAAAACCACTGGGGGTTGAGACCAATTTGCAGATGTGTCCGCCAGACACCCGCCACCATCTCGTGCCGCACCCCTGAGACATAGGCCAGCCCATTAAACCGACTGCCCATGCCCGCCAGATTGATCAACACATCGGGTTTTGCATCCTGATACCCTTTTGTCTTAATCCGTCCCTGAACCTTGCTCAATCGGCTCTTCAGCAGTTGGGCATCGGCCCACTCCTGCAATTCCTGTGTGTTGAGCAACCCCCCATGACGCAGTTCCAGCTTTGATGGGCTGATAACCTGCGCCAGCTTTTTACCGGTCAGATTGCCCTGGGCGTTGACTGAGGGTTCCTTGCTATCGGCTTCCAGGAGCGCCTGGTCCGCAGAATTCCAGGATTGGGCGTTGACGGACTCGTACTGGTTGCGGGCATCGATCTCTGTCTCAAATTCCAGGATATTCGCCCCATAGGTCAGGGTGATCAGGGGCGAACCGTCGGTGGTAGGAATTCTGACATTGAAAATGCCGTCTTCAACAAGGACAATCTGCCCATTCATTTCTGCCCGTGACAAAATGAAGTCCCAGTCCGTTGAGTAATACTGCACAATTTCGGGATGCTTGACCCGCGTCGCTTCCAGTTTTGGGGAAATCCGGCTGTAGTCCTTGAGGATGGTGGCGATCGCCTCACTATCCTTCACCTCTTTGAAATAGCGACTGTGACGACCAATGGTCAAACGAACTGCCCTGTCTTTACAGTCCAGAATCAGCAAGGAATCGCCATCCGGCCCCACCTTCAAACTGTGTTTAACCACGACCCCCTTAAAAACCGTCCGGTCATTGCCGTCATAACCCAGCGCAATTTCCAGTTCCTTACCAGGGATCAAATCGTTGCCTTCGCTGGCGGCGAAGGTCTCCTCCGCTGCTGACCCGTCCCTCAAGACAATTCGGGCAGACGGAATCCGATTCACCTCCCGGTTGACCGAAAGCGACAGTACCGCATACTGATTGGTAATGTCTTTGCCATCAGAGAGCAGGGTGAAGGTGGCAATATCGTAGAGCGAATTCTGGGGAATAATACGACTGGTCATAGGGCAGGGCGTACAGCGATTACAGGGTCGTTTTATCGATCGGGGGGAATCGTAGATTAGTATTGGTCTTCAGTCCACGAAAGTTGACCAGGCCATTGGCTCTGGCAACCTGGAGGTAGTAGGATGGGTCGCCATAGATCCGATGCGTCATCAAGGGCAGGTTCTCACCTGCGCGAACAGTCCGCACATGGGTGACATCAGGGGATTTTTTTCCCTCCTCCCGCACCCGCCGTTGTTCTTCGATGTAGTTGAGAAACTTCGCGTTGAGTTTGGCGCGGAGCGGTTTACCGTCCGGGGCAAACAGCGTGTAGTCGATGGTGAGATTGGTGAGGATGCAATCAAAACAGTTCTGATCCCCAAAGGAGCCGTTGCCCCACAGCAGCCGCAGAAAGTTGGGCTTGTGGGTCTCGCTGTTCATGATGTAGGCCAGCTTCAGAAATTCCTGTACCTGTCCGGTCACATCTTTGTGAAAGGCGTTTGCACTGCCTTTTACGGGAACCACTCCCGTCCCGTCCAGGGTGAATTCCAGGGTCAGTTCTTCCGGCTTTGAGACCTTGAAATCGGGATCGTTGCCCGCTGCGCCTGCTGCCTGCTGCTGGTTATAGGAGACCTTGTAGGACTGTGAGAACTTCACCGGATTAATCGGTAACTCAAACTTTCCCAGGGGCTGGGTATAGTTCTTGTCTTTGAAGGCCCGGATTTCGACTTTGGTTAATTCTCCCGTCATAGCACAGTCCTGAATCGGTTGTTTTAACGCTCCGCTCGGCTTTGGAGAATCGACAATATCTGGTCAATGCAGGCTGCAATGATCGCCGCCTGGTCTGCCTCACTCAAACTCCCCCTGCCGTCTGGCTCATCCTCGTTGAACGGCGAGGAATCACTCGACACCGTCGCCCGAATCACCAGTTCTCGGATTTCCAGCGGCATGGTTTTGCTACCTCAGCGTTTCAAAATAGTGGTAGTTCAATTCCAGTGACTCGATCGCCACCGATGATTTCTCGGCATCAAAGTCCGAGACGGACCACTTGCGGGGCCATGCGTTAATCACCTTCCAGGTCATCAACGGCTCAACGGCACCGGGGGGTTGCGCATTATCAGGGCGTTTGATATGCAGCAGATTGACCAGCAGATCCATTGGTTGAATGTCAAAGTTGTGGATCGCATCGTTGCACCATTTCACCAGTTGAGAGTCTTTGACCAGTCCCCGCTTCAGCGTTATGGGGCTATACTTCGCTCGTGTGGGCAAAACGTGCTCAAACCGATTCTCCCCACCTTCCACCAGAGATTCTGTTTGCAGTTCTGCGGATAGTCCAGTGACGCTCTGGAAGCGGGTCTCAACCTCGACCTTGTCCAGGTTACGCCCCAGAAATTTGACTTCGAAGAAGAAGCTGACGGGAGGATAAGTCTGGGTCATTGCAACGATACCTCATTGATTGAGAACAGTTCAGGGAAGAAGCGATCGCTCCTGCCCTGAACCGGAGGATCTGTCCTACTTGTACTCAACGACCAACCCTTCATGGGCGATCTCAATTGTCTCGATCGCCGTTTCGCTGCCATCGCTCTTCAGGTCGGTAGACTGTACTTTGGTTGGCCATGCGGCTTTAATCTTCCAGACCACGACGGGTTCATGGTTCTCATTCAGCAGGCTGATGGTGACATCGCGTCGAGTAATGGTGTTTAGTGCCACGGTGTTCCACCAGGCAACAAAATCACTGTCGCCTTTGAAGGTGCCGCGTTTCATGGTGATATTGCCAAACTTTTGCCGCCCCGGCATTTTGATGGACTGGTATTCCTTCATGCTGCCTTCGCGGTACTCGATCACTTCAGTCTCGATGTCCAGTCCAGAGACTTCTGTAAAGCCCAGGCGTTTGCCGCCCCATTCGACCTGGAAGTGAAACTTGGGAAGTGGATAGGTGTCTGCCATAACGATGAGTAAAGTAATGGGTGGATAGGGTGAATTAAACGGAGCAAAGGGGCGATCGCCCGACAGGGTTTGGATTCAGGATGCGGGGCGATCGCCTGAAGTGACCCGTTGTGTGGGTGGTTTCCCCCGCTGCGCGGGGGAAACCACCCACACAACGCAGGTATTTTCATTGCTGGAAATCTCCTTAACTCTCCTGCATCTTGTGGGAGAACTTGAGAATGATAAATTCTGCGGGACGAACCACCGCCATACCAATTTCGACAATCATGCGCCCCTCCAGAATGTCCAGCGCCGTCATCGTCTCGTTCAGCCCCACTTTGACGTAGAAAGCCTGTTCCGGTTTGGCCCCCGCCAGCGCCCCTGCTCGCCATTGCAGGATCAAAAAGTTCTCAATCATCGCCTTCACCTTCGTCCAGGTGTTGGCATCGTTGGGTTCAAACACAAACTGCTCCGTTGCCTTCTTGATCGATTCCTCCGCCATGTTGAAGAACCGCCGCACGGAAACGTAGCGCCACTCGTTGTCATTGCCCGCCAGTGTGCGTGCCCCCCAGATCAAGGTTCCCTTACCGATGAAGGCTCGAATGGCGTTGATCGATTTACCGGAGGTGTGGACATTAAGATTATCCTGCTGATCGTTGGTAATTTTGAGAACAGGTTTGAGGACGGAGGACAGGTTCACGTTTGCCGGGGCCTTCCATACACCCCGATCATTGTCTATTCTGGCGTATTGCCCCACCACCAGTGAAGAGGGCGGCAGGACGATTGGCAGTTGGTCAATGGCCGCCTGAAGCAAGGCATACTGCACCCCATCAGCTTTTGAACCCGATCCTTTGGGATCGAAATCGGACATACTGCCATCGGCAGTCTCGGCTGCCCCGTTCGTTTTGCGGAAGATCTTCACATCTGCAGGCTTGTAGGCATAATTGAAGATTGTTTCCACGTTCGGTGCATAGCAAGCACCATACTTCAGTTCATCTCCAGGCAAATTCAAATTCCGAAAATCTTCTGCTGCACCCAGAATGCCTCTCGGAGAAGTAGGAAGCGGGAGATCCATAACAGTAAACCGATCCTGCAACTTGCCACATTGCATCAGAGCTTCTCCCATCAAGGTCGCATAATCGCTTGGACTCGCTTTCGCGAGTGCCTGCCCCTCTGGAAAAACAAGAAGCGTAACCTCATCCTCTTTAGCCGCTTCAGTGAGACCTGCTGCTAAGGCACCTTTTGAAATCGATGGAGCCGTCATTGGTCCGACAGAGATGACATAGCACGGCCCGCCCCCATTCGCAAAAAATGCCTGCATGGCGTAATACATGTTGTGGAGGTTAGGCGCATTGTTGCGGGCATCGACTTTGCGCTCAATCAAATTACTCTTTGAGTCCTGAGTGTCACTGATGACAACCTCTATCCCTGTTTCATCTACAGCTTTATCAAAAAACTGTTCATATTCCAGTAAAGAGGTAATTCGGATGGGGCGAATGACGGGATTACTGGGATCCGCATGAAAGTCTTCTGTACCAAACTTGGCGGCTTTGGTATAACCAATGAAGGCAGGGATCGCGGTTTCAACCTGGGCCACCGAAGGGGGAAACTTGGAAATTTCCTCAATGTAAACGCCGGGAGTTTTGTAGGTGCTGGGCATAGGGTGTGACTCGTTGAGTTATAGATAGGTATCGGAAAAAATGGCAGTCACCATGCGACTGCCGTCAGCAGTGGTTTCGATCAGGGGTTTGATCGTGGAGACGCCCGGAGCCGGTAACGGCTTGCGGTTCCCGTCAATGAGAAATCGTTTGGGTTGGCGGCAGAGGCCAATCGGGTATGGTGTGGCATAGGTTTGGGCATCAATGATTTGCAGAGTATTGGGCAAAGTTTCAGGCGTGAATCCGTGGGGGCGATCGCAGCGATAGCGCCAGCGAGTCGCCCGATTTTTAAAGCGGATGGTGTAGGTTTTGGGACGCAGGCGAGGGCGGTCGCTCCCATCTTCCAGGAATTGAAAAGTAGGAGAAACCGACTGGGGGGAGAAGGCAATCTCGACCAGTCCAAACGCATCACGTCCCACCATCGGATCGAACAGCACAAAGTGTTCCAGTGGTTCCCCATCGACCAGCAGCCGATAGGCACCGGGCTGCTGTCCAGTGAAATTCAGGTGGATGGACAGGGGTGTCCCTGGCGAGTGATCCGTGGGGACATTCACGCTGTGGACAAAACTCTCCTGCCCGTTAAGGTTGACCAGGGAAAGCCGCAGGTCAGCCCCCGGTTGTGCCTCAGGTAGCATCGCTCGGTAAGACCAATCCCGGTGGGGTAACGTGTCGCTGGTGGAAACATACTGGCTGTAGGGCAGTTTTATCCATTCCCCCATAGAACTGGTCGAGTTTGCGCTGGAGCCGTTCTCCCCCTCTGGGCTGTTGATGAGACGTGGGCTTCTACTGGCAGCAGCCTGATATCTGACCGCTTCCAGCGTCATGGTCTCTTTGCCTTTTCGAAACGACACCAGATGGCCGAGGGGATATTTCGTGCCAGATTTGTAGGACGGAAGTGGCTGGGTGAGAAAAAGGCGATCGCCCACCTGATTTCCAGTTTGATTTGAAAAGTAATAGCAGTGACGAGCGGGGGTGTCCAGCGGCAGATTGGTGTAATTGGCAAAATGGCGATCGCGGATGACCAGCCAGAAGGTCAGCCTGGTCATAGCATCAACAGGCACAATGGGGATCAGTCCCGTTTTATCTACATCAGACGGTTCAGTGGTCGTATCCACCTGCGCCAACACAACTGCCCCATAAGGTTGGGTACGCACAAGCCAGCGCAGATTCCGCAAAGCGCGCTGGCACTCCTGGGTGGGAATCAGGGCGATCGCCGCTGAAACATCATAGCCCGCAGGCAATCCATCTACCCCCCTGACCGGATCGAGGTAGTAATCATGCCAAATTTCCAACCTGAGAATAGGCTTAAACGCGAGCTTCATGTTGGATGCACCCAAAAAACGGACAAGATTACTGGTAGACCTGTTCTGAAATAAATTCGCCTTCAGCCTGAGTTTTCTGGGCATCCAGGGTGACGAGGCGAGCACGATACATCACAAATGGCACCTGTTTCCCTCCCAGCGATCCCCACAATTGATTGAGCTGATCAAAGTTCAGACTATAGAGATCAGGCAGGATCCGAACATCCCTGGAAATACCCGATACTCCAGGAGTTGTCGTGAATGACAGTTCCTTCTTCCATTGAAAAAACTCGATCACTCGCGCCAACCGCTTGAGCGCAGTGTCGTAATGCTCAGTATGCAGGATCGAGAACAGGATAAAAAGGTTGAGGTTAATGGGAGGATTTTGATAAACAGTACGACCTTTTTCAATCCGATAATAAGCAGAATTTTTGAGTGTTGTTTCCTCCTCTACATTGATCAGACTCATCACAACACGTTCATTCAAGCCACTGCGTGTGCCCCCCAGTTCTTCTGCCATCGCAATATTATCCAGGACGACAACATCCTGATTCAAATCCAGGGGCTGCTCCACCTCTCTGATGTAGGCTTGAAGCGCAAATTGGATCAGCTTTAATGCATCAAATATCATAGAGCGAAGGCACCTGTGATAGGTTCAGCTCATCCATATATCAGTTATCAACACAGTTATCAGCCTGGTTGTTTCACCTCACGCAAAGACTTCGCCCTGCGCCTGCTTATAACATAAATTCAGACCCGAAAAATAACAGTCTCAAATAAACAGGCTTAAATATTGCACTTCCCGTGAGCGTAAGGCATGGGGGCAGAGGGTGTGCCCCCACACTCCCGTACTTCACCTGAGTAAGAACCGCTATAAATAACAAAATCAAAGAACAAGATAATCTCTGATGAAAACCTTTTCCAGGATTCCACTGAAAGCCAGGTGAAATTACAAATTGTTTGTTTAATTGCTATAACTAACTATACTTGCATGAAAAGCCTAACCCCGTTCCCGCAAAAAATCAATAGACAACAGATGAAATGATGTAAAAAACTTTGAGTTATTGTCCACAAAGTCAAGGAAGACAGAACAAAGTAAACTTTTCTGCACTGTTTGTTGCACAAAATCAACAATCTTTTCAGAAAGTAATTGATCAGAACTTTCTCTTCTCAGAAAGTAATTACAGCGCTTTGCGAACGCGTGTGGTACAAAGTTTTTATTGAGAGCCGCGCTCCGCGTGGCTCTCAATAAAAACTTTGGGTCTATCTCAGCGCAAAGCGCTGTAATTGAAACTTTTCCCTTCAGTTGAGATGGTTTTTGTGGAAAAGTGCAGTGTAGTGTACCACACTTGTCTGGCCTTTAAATAAACCGTAGTTTTTTATGAAAGCTTTGCTCTACAAAGCTTTCGTAAACAACTGGACTACATTAAACTGAGAGCTGCGATAGCAGTCCTATTTGATCTGATTGACTGACAAAACTTCTGAAGCGTCGATTCTCGCGTAGGTTGGGTTAGCGACAGCGTAACTCAACATCACTACTGCTGGCTTTGGGTTTCACACCTGATTGACTGACAAAACTCCTGAAACCCCAATTCCTGCGTAGGTTGGGTTAGCGACAGCGTAACCCAACATAACCGCTGCTGGTGTTGGATTTCACGCTGTTCAACCCAACCTACGGTAAAATCTGTCAGTCAATCAGGGTTTCACACTGTTCAACCCAACCTACGATTAAAGATCTGTCGGTCAATCAGCTATTTGATTGGTGGATGGTTTGTGAAAAGGGAGTTCTTCCCGCTCAACGCATGCCTGTTGATCCACAATGATTCTCTCAAATGACTTCAGTATGGTTGTTGTCCAAACTCTGCAAAATGCACTGCAATACCTGGCACAGGTGATTCAGTGGCGACTGACATCCTACTTTTCGACGGATCTTTCTCAGGATGAGCCTCTACCACAACCAACCAACCAGTGGTTAGAACCAGAATCGTCTCTTGCCCACTTTATTGAAGCTCACCAGCTCAACATTTTTGAGCAGCTCACCCTGTTGATCGCCCTGGCACCTCACCTCCAGCCTGACTTTTTTGACCAGGCCATTACTGCCCAACTTCCCGAACCGGGGGACTACCCCCAGATTGGGGGCTGGCGGGGAGTGTCCCATCGGGGGTTTCTGCCCACCGGAGACACGGTGTTGTTTATTCTAAGTGGGAAAAACCTGAGCGATCGCCTCCGCTGCCAAAAACTGTTCAGTCCGGCCCATCCCATTTTTGCCCAGAAGCAGGTGCTTTACCTCCACACCCCAGGTGAAGGGGAACCCTTAATGAGCGGGCGCTTAGTCCTGGCACAGGACTATGTGAACTTATTCCTGTACGGCCACATCCCTCCTCCCCAACTCAGCACCCAGTTCCCCGCCCAACGGATTACAACAGACCTGGAATGGGACGATCTGGTGTTGAATAAACAGACATTCCAGCAAATCCATGACCTCGAGACCTGGATTATCCATAGCCCCACATTGCTGCACCACTGGGGGATGCATCGGAAATTAAAACCGGGCTACCGGGCACTGTTCTATGGCCCTCCAGGAACTGGAAAAACACTGACAGCCAGCCTTCTGGGAAAATACACGGGTAAGGAGGTCTATAAGGTCGATATCTCGATGGTGGTTTCCAAATTTATTGGGGAAACGGAAAAGAATTTGGCCAGCCTGTTTGCAAAAGCAGAAAGTAAAGGGTGGATCCTTTTCTTTGATGAAGCGGATGCCCTGTTTGGCAAGCGCACCAACGTTCGAGATGCCCACGATAAATACGCGAACCAGGAAGTCAGCTATTTGTTGCAACGAGTAGAGACCTACGATGGCCTTGTGATTCTTGCTTCAAACCTCAAAAATAATATCGATGATGCGTTTCTGCGTCGGTTTCAATCCTTGATTCACTTTCCAATGCCTGATGCCCAGGAGCGATCGCAACTCTGGAAACAGGCATTTCCAGCGCAGGCCATTCTGGAAAACAGTATCGAATTGGTAGAACTTTCAAAGCACTATGAACTTTCTGGCGCAGATATCATGAACATTGTTCAATATTGCTGTCTACAAGCCCTCAAACGGGGCGACGGGATCGTTCTTCACAATGATATCCTTTGCGCGATCAAACAGGAGTTTCACAAAACCGGAAAGATATACAGTAGCCCCAGTCCCTCTTCAATCCCTCTGTGAGGATATCTGACGTCACTGGACGTTTGCCTAAATCGGCTAGACAAAAAACTGGTAGTCCACCAAAGAAACTTTGCCTGGTTAGTGTGGCGCGCTTCGCGCGCCACACTAACCAGGCAAAGTTTTTCAACCAGGCAAAGTTCGCCTGGCGAAATACTAGTGTTGCGAGTACTAAATTTTGCAACATAGGGGGTTTGGGGGCTGTGCCCC
>CAZVXA010000036.1:0-38758 GCA_964630955.1 uncultured bacterium
AGCAGATTTTTCACAGCTTGCCGTCATCTATTGCTCCGGCAATTGAATAGAATGCTGTATTCTAAAATGTTGCCGAGGCAATAAATAGTCAGCAGCAGCAGTGGCGCGGTGCTTTGCACCGCGCCACTGCTGCTGCTGTCAGTCAGGTCAGACCATCTTCCCCGCGTCGGGCATAGCGAATTCGCAAAATCAGCCCCAATGTAATCTGCTTCATAATCCAGTAGAGAACCGTCAGAATCACAAAGGTAATCGCAATCACCACCACCGGAAATCGAGAGGTCAGATCGTCCAGCGCACTGACCACAATGTTGCTCGGATCGGTCACCAGTTCCCAACTGTTGAAGCGGCGAAACCGTCCCAAATAAATCCCAATAGAGCAGAGTGCGTGGGTGATTAATTCCGAGATGAGAATGTACTGACCTGCACCCTGAAGCTTTAGATAACGGGATTGATTGATCAATGACAGCACATACGCTTCAAAACCGAGCACGATCGCCAGCAGATGCATGGGAATGAACACCAGGGCGATCGCCCAGACTGACACACCGCTCTGCGTACCTCGAATCAAATGAATGATGTCTGTGAGGACGTAGGGAGCATTAGGAAGAAACGCAATGTAGACCAGATAGGTAAGCCACCACAGGGGCGATCGCACAATTCGGTGGCGACGAAATAGCCAAAAACTGAGAACGAGAGGAATGAATGCAAGAAACAGATTCCAGAGAATCCAACCGCTATAAACAGTGGAGAAACCTTCGGAAACGCTGATAAATTGCACTTTTACGGACGCCATGACACAGAGCAAATGAGACACGACACCGACTGATGAATGCAGATCGGTAGGTGAGATTTGCGCCAGCGATACCCAGGAGTTGCCTGTATTGCTACTGCCGCTCAACACACTCATCCAACTTTAGCTCACCCGGCAGAAAAGTGCCTCCTTAAGACTGCATCGCGACCCTGAGCGTTTCCCTCAGCTTGAGTAGTTGACGCAATGATCCCTCCGACAGTTGAGTGGCGGGCTGGCCAGCGATTTCCTCCGCCTGGGGAGTCCGCATTATGGTGCCGCTCAATCCCTCCGGGAGGGCATTCAAATAAAGCTCCTGAGCGCGATCGAGCGATACTCCGACGTGCAGATCGTGGGCAACCTGCACCAGACGCTCCACCCACTGAATTTCTGTGGGACTGATGGCTGAGGTGAGGTTTTGCAGCAGATTCCAGAGCGATCGCAGAATCAGCCGCTCCAGAATTTGTTTGACCTGGGGGTTGCGAATCTGGCAGTGCAGAGTGCTGGCCTCGGTGGCGATCGCCTCCAGTTCAGTCAGATGGCTCCAGCAAAGCGGAGGAGTGGGGAAATCACTTGTCTCCCGCTCCAGCACCAGCAGGCTGTTCTCCGCCCGATGACCAATGGCGATCTCGGCTGCCACCTGGAGTTCCTGCGGCACCGCCAGCTCGTCCCGGTGAAAGGCCATCAGCACCCCGTAGTTGTCCCGATAGACCTGGGTATAGAGCTGGTCAAGGCGAGTCAGAGTTTCCCGGCTGAGCAGTTGCATAATCCGATGGCGCTCTTCGGGGAACAGGTCTTGCAGGCTGTAGGACTGATCCCCAAAGGCCCGATTAATGGCGAGAATGGTCTGGGCCGCACTGGCAAATTTGAACGATTCAAACAGGCTGTCCTTCAACTGCGTGTAGTGGCGGCGATTGGTGAACGGTTGGATACAGCAGTGGAAATCCCATCCTCCCAGATGCAGCACCGCAAACACCAGGTTGACCGATTCTCTCGTAATTTCTGAAACCAGCTGAATCTGCCCCACCGCCAGCGTCAGGGTGCCGATACGTTGGAGCTGGTAGTATTGCTGGTGAACGGTATAGCAATAGACGCGATGTTCCGTGGGATAGGAGTGGAACAGTGAGCTAATGGCGTAGTGAGCCGCCACCTGGTGCAGCGTGACACGGGAGGGAGCCACGAGTTGGCGATAGACCTCCGCACCGTTGCCGAAGGACTCAATATTGCTGGGGATCGCTGCCAGCCGTTTCACAAACTGCCGTTCCAGAGAGACCCCACCGATCTCTTCAGCCAACTCCAGCGCCCGCGCCGCGTAGCGCAAAATCTGTACCCCTTCAGGGCGAGACACCTCTTCGAAGAACCAGCCGCAACTGGTATACATCAGTAGTGTGTGGCGCTGCATCTCCAACAGACGCAAGGCATCCACTCGTTCGCCATTAGACAGCCTGGATTTCTGGTGGGCTGCAAAGAAGCGGTTCAGGGTGGAGAGACTGCGATCGCCCACCACCTCAATGTAGGCATCCCGCGCTTCCCACGGGTCTACAAAAAACTGGCTGGCGTGTTCCTCATAAATCTTGACGAGCTGATCCCGCAGCCAGTCGAGGCTCTCCCGCAGCGGTTGTCGCCACTTCAGGTGCCAGCCGCCGCCACCACCACAGCCACAGTCCGCCTGCCAGCGATCGACCCCATGCGCACAGCTCCAGGCCGTCACCGGTTTCAGCTCTACCTCCCAGGCGGGCGGATTAAAGCTGAGATAATGCGCAAAGTTTGTCACCGTCCAGCCTCGTTGCGGGAACTCGTGGGTAAATGCATAGGCCAGTGCCTTCTCTGTTCCACCCTTGTGGTGCCCAAACGTCTCTCCATCCGTCGCAACAGAAATAACCTGCGACTGCCGATGATCCCCACGCACCGCCTGTCCCAATCGAGCCGCCAGCATCTGAGAACTATTCAACGCATCGCTAAACCCCATATCGCGGGAGATTGGGCCGTCATAGAAGAAGATGTCGATGTAGGGAGTGGGATGTGGGGAGTTACTAATCGGTAATAGGGAATCGGAAAGCGAGGACTGACCATTCCCCACGCTCCATTCCCCATTTCCCCTCAAATAGCAGCGATAAGGCCGCACGGGATCAATCTGACTCCCGCCGACTTCTAACCAGTGGGGATTGGGATTCTCAGAGGTTGGGATAGGGCGACAGCGCTGGGCCTGGGATGGGGCGAGAATAATGAAGCGAATGCCTTCCGACACCAGGGCTTCCAGGGTGGGATAGTCAATGGCGGTTTCAGCCAACCACATACCTTCGGGAACGCGGCCAAATCGGCGCTGGAAGTCAGCCTTGCCCCAGCGAATTTGGGTAATCTTATCGCGACGGTTCGCCAGGGGCATAATGATGTGGTTGTAGACCTGGGCAATCGCATTCCCATGTCCCTCCAGCCGCTCACAGCTCTTGCGGTCGGCCTCCAGAATCCGTCGGTAGACTTCGGGATCGTATTGCTCCATCCAGTTCATCAGCGTTGGGCCGATGTTAAAGCTGAGGTACTCAAAGTTATTGACGATCCCCAGCAACTCGCCGCGGTCGTTGAGAATGCGGGCAAAGGCATTAGGGCGGTAGCACTCGTGGTGGATGCGCTCGTTCCAGTTGTGGAAGGGAGCAGCGCTGGGTTGACGCTCAATCGCGTTCAGGTAGGGGTTCTCGCGGGGCGGCTGGTAGAAGTGACCGTGGACGGTGAGGTAGACCCCGGTTTGCGATCGCACCCCGTCTTTAACCTGGGGATCACTACTGAGGGACTGAATCTGAATTGTGTTTGTGTTCATTGAAGAGTGAGGATCGAGGGGGATGCCCTTCGGGGCTTTTGACTGACCTGAAGGGCTTTTGCGACTGCGAGAACTGACCATGAAGGTGGGTTGCAATAGGGAGTAACTTGAAAGCGGGTGTGAGCAGGATAACTGCGCTCAAGGTTGATGGTGTGTGTACAGGACTCACCCGGTAACACTCAAAGAACTGAAAAACTCAGGGATTTGCACAGTGTTCACAACGGGGTCGGTGAAAGGTTGTGCTAGAAATCGGATGCTGCATCTGCTACAACACCCCACCTAACATAGCCGATCCCGTTTGAATCTGAACCAGACTAAATACTTAGATAATGATGGAGTGCGGCGAATTACCGATTTGTTGAAAGCGGACAAGGTGCTCAGTTGCTTGTGTTTGGTTTAGAAAACCCTTCATCCGCTCAGAAAAAAAAGCAGTATTTCTTTACCCTAATTCAAATTCGTTCACTCTTTGCTTGACTTGATTCTTCTCAACAAGAATTACACTGCTTTACTAAAAGCTTAACTGTTCTTTATAGTCGCCTTTGCCCATCGGTTGATCCCGCACTCCTTTATGATCTTAGACAGGGTGAGAGAGGGGACTGGCGCGACTGCGATCGCCTTCCTCCAGCCCACCGGAGACGCAGAACGTAAATAACCCAGAGAAAAATTAACGATGCCTGTTGTTTGGGAGCTTGACTTTTATTCCCGTCCCGTTGTAGACGACAACAAAAAGAAGTTGTGGGAGGTGCTGATCTGCGAAAGCCCGACTGGGGTGACCAGCGACCTGAATACCCTCTACCGCTATGAACAGTTCTGTCCCAATACCCAGGTCAACTCAGGCTGGCTGCGACAGGCCGTTGAGGCGGCGATCGCCCAGGCTCCGCAGCGTCCCGATAAAGTGCGCTTTTTCCGGCGGCAGATGGCTAACATGATCACCAAAGCCTGTCAGGATGCGGGAGTGCCTATTTATCCCAGCCGCCGCACGTTGGCCTTGAACCAGTGGATTCAGCAGCGGATGGAAAATTACTACCCGACCCTGCCAAACTACCAGGCCAGTGCCAATCCCTCGGTGATGATGCCTGCCCCCAATCCCAAACCGCTGCCAGATGCACTCATTGGTCAGCAGTGGGCGATTGTCACCCTGGAAGCCAGTGCCTTTCAGGAGATGCCGGAATGGCAGATCGATTTTGGTGAAGGCTTTCCTATTGCTCTGGCGGATATTACCCCCGAAACGCCGATCCCCGGTCTTCTGATCTTCTCGCCCCGAGCCCTACCCCTGGCCGCGTGGATGTCCGGTTTGGAGCTGGCTTATCTGAAGCTGGAGGAGTCCAAACCTCCCCGGCTGCTGCTGGAAACAGGAGCAGGTGATTCCTGGATTATGGCCCTACTCCCGACACCAGAGCTTGAGGCGGAAGCTAAACGATTTGAGACGGCCAAACAAGCTGCCAATCAGGTTCATTTCATTGCTGTCCAGTCTGACCCCAATGCCGAGTCATTCACTGGTTTCTGGATGTTGCAGGAATTGAATCTGGCGTAATGTCCCCCAATCCCAGAAGATGGTGAGGGAATTGCAGGTCGCAGCCCCAGCCATCGATATTTTCCTGCGTTCATTGTTTTCTTACTCCCTACCCTGACCCCCTATGTCCGTTGACCTCTCTCCCCACTCCTCCCCGGCAGAGCAACTGCTGGAATTGGCGCTGCGGTCTGGGGCAGAGGCAGCGGAAGTCTACCAATCCCAGTCGCTTTCCCGACCCGTATTTTTTGAGGCCAATCGCCTGAAGCAACTCGAAAGCTCCCAGGCAGAAGGACTGGCGCTACGGCTGTGGCGAAATGGGCGACCGGGGTTGGCGGTGGCTTACGGGCCTGTGGAGCCGGGCGCACTGGTGGAGCGGGCAACTGCCCTCAGCGAATTGAACGACCCTGAAACCATTGAACTCTCGCCGCCTACCCCCAACAGCTACCCCGATGTCGGGGTAGCGGTGCCTGTGGAACAACTGGTGGAGTGGGGACGGGAGGCGATCGCCCTGACCCGCGATGCCTATCCCGAAATTCTTTGCACTGCCGATTGGGAGTGCGATATCGAGACAACCCGCCTGCTGAACTCGAATGGTCTCGACTGTGGCTACACCGACACCACCCTGAGCTGCTACATGGCGGCAGAGTGGATTCGAGGCGAGGACTTTCTGAGCGTGGCGGATGGTCAGACGGAGCGGGGCAAACTGAACCCTGTAGCGCTGGCTCAGCAAATTCTGCAACGCCTGGAGTGGTCTGAATATAACGTCGCACCGCCCATCGGAAAAGTCCCAATTCTATTCACCGCCAAGGCCGCAGATATGCTGTGGGGAACCGTACAGGCGGCGATGAACGGTAAGCAGGTGGTGGAGCGGGCCTCTCCCTGGAGCGATCGCCTGGGAGAACCCGTCACTGCCCCAGTCCTCTGTCTGTCGCAGCAGCCCCACATCGGTCCCTATAGTTGCCCCTTTGATGACGAAGGAACACCGACGCAACCCATTACTTTTATTAAAGATGGGGTTTTACAGCTTTTCTACACCGATCGCACCATTGGTCGCGCCCTCGGCAGCGGCACCACCGGGAATGGGTTTCGTCCCGGCATGGGCAGCTACCCTACCCCCGGATTGTTCAATCTAATCGTGGAACCCGGCTTTAAATCCCTGGAAACTTTAATTGCTGAACTGGACAATGGCCTGATCGTGGATCAGATGCTGGGCGGTGGAGCAGGTATTTCGGGCGAGTTTTCTGTCAATGTGGATCTCGGCTACCGGGTGCAAAACGGCAAGGTAACCGGACGGGTGAAGGACACGATGGTGGCGGGAAATGTGTATACCGCGCTTAAAAATCTGATCGAGATTGGTGGCGATGCTGAGTGGAATGGTTCCTGCTACACCCCTTCAATCGTGGTGGAGGGGCTATCGGTGACGGGCCGTAGTGAATCGACCGAATAGACCGATCATGGGTGAAATCATTGCCGGAGATCTTCTTTTCCAGCGGCAGGCAACTTCAGAGATGGATGCGGTAATTGAGCAGACCTTCGAGGGAT
Source organism: uncultured bacterium (assembly GCA_964630955.1). Lineage (GTDB taxonomy): Bacteria > Cyanobacteriota > Cyanobacteriia > Elainellales > Elainellaceae > CAZVXA01. The sequence goes on from CAZVXA010000036.1 coordinate 6,658, forward strand.
ACGGAGGTTGTGCAATCAATCATGTGGGGCTGGCAGTGGATGCGACAACTGTGATCGAAGCCGTCGAACCTCAGGTGAGAACCACGTTCCTGGGGGAGTTTCTCAATGCAGCGGCAGTGAATCAAACCGGACAGCCGCAGGTGATGATATTTCGATTGAAGGAACCTGATCATGGCTTGCTTGAGGGGGCGATCGCCCACGCCTACACCCTTGTGGGTTTGCCCTACAACCGCAGCTTTGGTGATCGCAAAGACGCCTACTATTGCAGTGAATTGATCGTTGACTGCTTCAAGGTGGCCAATTCAGGAAGTCCCGTATTTTATGAAACACCCATGAGCTTTAAGGACCCTGCGACCGGAAGCTTTTTGCCTTACTGGGTGGACTACTACGCTCAGCTTGGTCTCCCTATACCGGAGGGGAAACCCGGTTCCCACCCGGCCCTTCTCTCAAAATCTGACGCTATTTATCTGGTGCATCAGTACGCTGAGCGCTAACCAAACAGCAGCTCACTTGTAATAAAACTCAACATTTCGCGCCCGATTTCGGCTGGAAAAAACCGCCGTTTCATCGCAGAATAAGAACAAAGATGAGAAGCTTTCATAAATCTTAAGGGGGGTTCCTCATGGATTGGCGTGTTCTAATTGTTCTGTCCCCGTTAATTCTTGCGGGTGGTTGGGCGGTCTACAACATCGGTCAGCTGGCGCTGAAACAAGCAAAGGCGTTTATCAGTCGGTAATTGGTTTACCGATAGAAAATTTTGGGAGGGGTCAGGGTTTGCCCTGCGTCTCTCAAATCAGTTTTTTCTTTGAGTTAAGTAAGTGGGCATGGAAAGAGTTGAAACCCCAAAGGCTGTTCCACCCTGAGCGAAGTCGAAGGGTAGAGCAGCCTTTGGGGTTTCAATTTTAATCGTGCCTACTTACTTGTCAACAGTTTGCTCCTACTGAGTTCCTTGACAGACCGATTGCCCTCTCTGAGAGCAGTCGGTTTTTCTTTACAAACCATCTCAATATCGGTTTCTCTCAGGGCAGCGCCTACGGCATGGGCAGTGTTCTGATCAAAGTTCCATCTTTGTTCCAGAGCTTAATCGACTGGTCAAGGCTGGAAGTCTCAATAATATTGCCATCAGGGCTAAAGCTGACGCTGTAAATTAGCTGGTTGTGCCCCTTGAAAGATCGAAGAACGTGACCTTGTAGATTCCAGAAAATGACGTTGCCGTCCTGACTGCCCGAAACAAGAGACTGACCGTTGGGGCTGAAGGCAACTGTGATGACGCTGGACTGATGGCCCCGTAATGTTTTCAGTAGTACCCCATCCTGTCTCCACAGGCGAATGGTGTGATCGCTCCCCCCAGAGGCCAGAAGGTTGCCATCCGGGCTGAACGCCACATGGTGAATTGGGCCTTCGTGCCCCTTCAGGGTCATCAGCCGTTCGCCATTGCGGTTCCACAGCATGATCGAGCCATCCCTGCTGTGGGAGACAAATGCCTGACCATCTGGACTGAAGCTGCCCCTGACCCAATCGGTTCTCACCCACATATCCTCTGCCGTTTTCCGATTTTCTCTGGCGGTACGGTAGAGCGCAAAGGAGACGCCACTGAGGGCGATCGCCAGTCCTGTCACGGCGGCGATCACCCTGACCCAAAAGCGCTGTTGCTGAACCAATTCCTTTTGCTGCCGCAGTTCTTCCTGTCGGCGACTCAGTTCGGCATTGTACGACGCCCAGATAAACTCCTTTTGAATCTGGAGAGGGGCAGGAGATTGATCTTCACACGCTGTCAGCCAGGAGCGAGCCTCCTCCAGTTTGATGCCGCGCAGGAGTAAACTGGCATCCTGCTGGTGGGCTTTCCACTCATTTGCCTGGATCAAAAGGCGAGTATGGGTGCGGACGTGTTCCAGATCGGTATCGAGTGCGCTGACCAGGTGGCGCAGGCTTTGATCAAAACTGTCCTGTGGTCGGAAAAAAATCCAGTTCAGCTTGGCCAGTTCAGGACTGGTCTGAGCCGGATCGATGTCTTTAATGACAATGGGTAGTAACCGCTTGTGATGGTGAATGGCGTGTTCCAATTCCTGCTGGCATACCTGAGATTTGAGTGAATCGGGGCTGAGGGCAAAGATGAAACTATCGGCCAGTTCAATCCCCCGCTGAATTTCCTCCCACCAATCACTGCCGGAGGGAATGCTGTCCCAGTCTACCCAGACGGTGCGACCGCGTTTTTGTAATGCACGGGTCAAACTTTTGACAAAGCTGCGATCGCGCCGGGAATAAGAAATAAAAACATTGGCGGTTTCGCTGGTGTAGTTCAACACCTGCCAGATATCTTTCGGCATCTGACGCCCCCCTTTGTGGGCCAGTCTTACCCGATAGCGAATGCTGCCATTTTCCTGGGTTGCCTCGATCAGCTTCCGGCGTAGCAAATCCCCTAATAGGGCCTCGGTCTCTGAGTCTTCCTGGCATAGATGAGCGGAGATATCTGTAAGGCAAACGCTTCCCTGACGCATGATCCACTGCACGATAGGCTGGATCTGGTCTGGCAGAACCAGGATATCTGCTACCCTCAGCCCTGTGATGTTTTCACCGTCTTCTTGAAGATGCTGCCCTGATACGGTTGGGTTCATAGTTGATGTGTCCTGAGATACCCCCCGCTTAGTGTTCCCAGGCTGTGCTGGATTGTACGATCGCCTCAGAAAATTCGGTCACAGCACCATTCCATCCCCTATCCTGAAAAAGGAGCTTGCCCACAGGACAGCCATGCAGATCTATCTGGACTACAGTGCCACAACTCCGACTCGCCCCGAAGCGATCGCCCGTATGCAGGACGTGATGCTCCATCATTGGGGCAATCCTTCCAGCCTGCACCAGTGGGGTGGGCGAGCAGCAACAGTGCTGGAGGAGGCACGGGTACAGGTGGCAGACCTGCTGAACGCCAGTCCCGATAGTATTGTGTTTACCTCTGGTGGCACGGAGGCTGATAATCTGGCGATTCTGGGGTTGGTTCAGCGCTTTGATGTGCCCCAGCATCTGATTATTTCGTCTGTGGAGCACTCGGCCGTTGCTGAACCCGCCCGTGTGCTGGAGCAGCAGGGCTGGGATGTGACTCGCCTACCTGTGAACGCTCATGGGCGCATTAACCCTGAAGATCTACAGCGGGCACTGCGTCCCAACACGGTGCTGGTGTCGGTGGTCTATGGTCAGAGTGAGGTCGGCACCCTACAACCGATTGAATTACTGGGGCAAATTGCCCAACGCCACGGCGCGCTATTCCATACTGATGCCGTGCAGGTCGCAGGACGGCTGCCCATTGATGTCACAACCCTCCCGGTGGATCTCCTCTCGCTGTCCAGCCACAAGATCTATGGTCCCCAGGGAGTGGGCGCTCTCTATGTGCGTCCAGGTGTGGAACTGGTTCCCCTGCTCCAGGGTGGCGGTCAAGAATTTAAGCTACGTTCTGGAACCCAGGCCCTCCCGGCCATTGCTGGATTTGGCACTGCTGCTGAACTGGCCCTGCAAGAGCTGTTCATAGAAACGCCCCGATTAATCCAGTTGCGCGATCGCCTGTTTGATCAACTTGCTGATGTGCCCGATCTGATTCCCACGGGCGATCGCATCCACCGATTGCCCCACCACGTCAGCTTTGTGCTGCGCCACGCCGATGGCGACCGGGTCAGCGGCAGAACGGTGGTGCGCGAGATGAATCTGGCAGGGATTGCCATCAGCGCTGGAGCCGCCTGCAATAGCGGCAAGGTAATGCCGAGTCCGGTGCTGCTGGCAATGGAGTTGGATAGGACCTTTGGTGAAGACGCGAACCGTCTGGCCAGCGGCGGGATTCGCATGACCCTGGGAAGACACTCGACTGAAGCAGATATCGACTGGACGGCAATGGTGCTGAAGCAGGTGCTCAGTCGCCTGACGGCATCACTGGCGATCGCCGTTTAACTGAAACACCCATTTCCACAGTGGATGGCTCTCTCCCTGTTGCTTGATCCGAAAGAGCTGTTTCTGGAGGGACTGGCGTTGCTGCTCGGATAAACCAAACAGGATAATGCGGCTTTGCCAGATAAGAACTGAGATAGTGAGGCCAATGCAGAGGGAAAGGGCGATCGCTGCGATGGGGTGGTAGGCGATCGCAAACCGTACCGCTGTCCAGGTGAAATAATCCTGCCAGAGGCGAAACTCAGAGCGAAATATCCACAGGCTGGGGGGAGCCAGCAGCAGCCAGAACAGTCCCACCAGAAACCAGCGACCATAGACGGTGAGCTGGTGTAGCCGCATCAAGTGTGCTTCTAGAACCGGATCAGTTTCTGGTTGAGGTGTACTACCAGAGGAGGGTTCCTCGGCCTGTGTCATATCAAGCGTCTTCTGTTTGAGGCATATCGGACGGGAGTGCTGGGGCAGGATAAGCCCGTCCCGAAACCACTCGCCATAGCGCCAGCAGGGTACTGGCAATGAAGATACTGGAGTAGGCCCCCATGACGAAACCAATGATCAGCGCCAGGGCGAAGTATTTCAGTGTTTCGCCACCGAAGAAGAAGATGGCAACCAGACTGAGCAGGGTGGTCAGCGTGGTGTTGATGGAGCGGTTCAGGGTTTGATTGACCGCGTCGTCCACGATGTCATTGATATGGCGGTTGGGATTGGTCTGAATGGTTTCTCGAATGCGATCGTAGATCACCACCGTGTCGTTCACAGAGAAACCCACGATCGTCAATAGCGCCACAATAAATAAACTATCCACCTCAATTCCGAACACCAGGCCCAGAATAGCGAAGATTCCGACGGTGACCAGCACATCGTGAAACAGAGCGACGATCGCAAACACCGCATAGTCAAACTGGAATCGCAAGCTGAGGTACACCATGATTCCGGCAAACGATACGATCAGGGCAATCATCCCGGAGGTAAAAATTTGTCGGCCCAGCGTCGGCCCTACGGTGTTAATTTGAGTCTTTGATGGGTCGAAGGCACCCAACTTTTCTTCCAGCGCCTTTAATAGATTAGTGCGCTGATCGACATCCAGTGCCGTGGTGCTGATCGAGAGCGCCTGCTGATCATTGCCTGCTACCTGGATTGTGCTGTTCCCCAGGCCCTGCTGCGACACAACCTCGCGCACTACTGCCGGGGCAATCGGGCCTGAGCAATTATTCTGTTGGACACAGGCCAGCTCTAGCTGCAAGCGGGTCCCGCCCACAAAGTCGAGGCTGGGCTTCAGCGGAGCGCCGATTTTCTGCCATGAGATAATCATGGCCACAATTCCGCTCAAAATAATAGCACTCGAAATTGCCCACCAGAGTTTTCGCTGTCGAATGACTTGCAGTTTCATTGCCTTGCCTGAAATGTCTTGCTTTGAAAAGTGTTTTGCCTGCCTGGAGTAACGTTAGCTTGCCTTTGCCTGGGAGAGGTTATCCGGTACATTAGGAGAAAAATAGGAGGGTTTTCTCAGCGCCGGGAAACCCAGCGAGAACAGGAGCAACGTGCGACTACAGGTGAGCGCCGTAAACATACTCACGCAAACCCCGATCGCCAGCGTCACGGCAAACCCTCGTACCAGACCTGTCCCCAGCCAGCCCAGCGCAGCGCAGACAATCAGCGTTGTGACGTTACTGTCGAGAATACTGGAGAAAGCCCGGTAGAAGCCTGCTTCAACGGAGCGGTAAAGGGTCTTTCCAGACTGCAATTCCTCACGAGTGCGCTCGAAGATCAGAACGTTTGCGTCTACTGCCATACCAATACTCAGAATGAATCCGGCAATCCCCGGCAGGGTTAATGTGACCGGAATCAGGGCGAAAATCATCAGGTTGAGCAGGGCGTAGATGATCAGAGAGATGTCGGCAATCAGCCCCGGCAGGCGGTAGTACCACACCATAAAGACCAGCACCAGGAACAGACCTGCAAAACCTGCATAGATACTGCGTTGAATACTGTCACGCCCTAACGTCGCGCCCACCGTCCGGTTCTCAATGATGGTGACGGGCACAGGCAGGGCACCCCCGTTGAGCTGAATCGACAGTTCCCCTGCACTCCTGGCGTCAAAGTTTCCGGTAATGCTGGCGCGGCCTCCTGTAATTCCGGTGGCGGCGTACTTTGCATCTACCACGGGCGCACTCAGCAGGCGGTTGTCAAGGAAAATTCCAATCCCCCGGCCCGTACCCGCGATGTTCCTGGTAATCTGAGCAAACTCCTGACCGCCCGCTTCGTTGAACTCAATCCCGACCTCCCAGGCGTCTCCCGCATAGGGCTGAGCATAGGATCGCGTGAGTTTGTCCCCGGTTAAGTTCGTTTTGTTAAACAGAGCTGCGATCGCCTCATCACTTTGCTGAATTGCCGCTTTGTTGTCGTTGATTGCTTTCTCGTCGTTACTGCCTTGCAGCGCTTCCTGCTGCAGCAATTTTTCCTGTCGCACGGTCAGTTCAGCCCGAAGCTGGGCTTCTGTTCCCTGCTTCTGCTCCCGGAAGTCGAGCTGCGCCGTTCCTCCCAAGACTCGTTCTGCCTGAGCCGGGTCGGCTACACCGGGCAACTGCACGACGAGTTGGTTATTACCGGGAATCGGCACAATTAGCGCTTCTGCCACCCCCAGACCGTTAATCCGGTTCTCAATCACTTTCTGCACCGACTCCAATTTTTCGGGCGTGATCTGGGGCACTGCCTCGGTGGTCTGCACCTGGAGCGTGAGCTGGGTGCCTCCCCGCAGGTCTAAGCCCAGCTTGAGGGGAACCTGGGTCAACACCGTGACAGCAGTCAACACCAGAATTACAATAAGTGCTAAGAGAAGACGCCGATTACCCATGCCTGTAGCGATCGCAACAACCGCTATGATAGCCGCATTTGAGCGTTGCTGGTTGGAGGAGTTTGCTTCCTGGGTTTGCTGCTTTGATGGGCGGGTTTGCTGGAGAACACGTCACCAGTGAACTTTTGATATAAAATTCTATCAATAGTCCTGACCCGTTCGTATCTGGCATTTCGTACTTTAAGGATTAAATCTATGCCTTTTGAACAGCCACCTCTACCATTTGCTATGGATGCCCTTGAACCCTATGGCATGAAGGCAGAAACCTTTGAGTACCACTATGGCAAGCACCACAAAGCCTATGTGGACAACCTCAACAACCTGACGAAAGACACCCCGATGGCGAATATGTCGCTGGAAGAGGTGATCCAGGAGTCCTTCAAAGACTCCGCTAAGGCAGGCATCTTCAACAATGCCGCTCAGGTTTGGAACCATACCTTTTTCTGGAACAGCTTGAAGCCCGGTGGTGGCGGCGCGCCCACGGGAGACCTGGCTGCCAAGATCGACAGCGCCTTTGGCAACTACGACAATTTCAAGAAGGAATTTAGCAACGCCGCAGCAACCCAGTTCGGTAGTGGCTGGGCCTGGTTGATCGATGACAATGGTACCCTCAAGGTGACCAAGACTCCCAACGCCGAGAACCCCCTGGCTCACGGCCAAAAAGCTCTGCTGACACTGGATGTGTGGGAGCATGCCTACTATATCGACTTCCGCAACGCCCGTCCTGCGTTCATCGCCAACTTCCTGGATAAGCTGGTGAACTGGGACTTTGTCGCCGCAAATCTGGCTGCTTAAGTAACTGGACTTTTGACTAAATTGCGCCGATTTTTCCTGAAACGCTGACGCCGTCAGCGTTTCAGGAAAAATCGGCGCTAAAACTAAATATGCCGCGAAGCGCCCTTGTAGAGGGCGTTTCGCGGCATTATAGAAAAAATAGTCAAAAGTCCAGGCTCTAAGTAACACTCCCACAATACCGATGAATAGTCAGGATCTGGCCAAATATCTGGAAGCCACCGACAGCACCTTCAAACCCTGGCTGCTGGCTCAGTTGCGCCTGAAAAAACTGCAGGAGCAGCAGGCAGAGCTATCACCCAATGAGTATGCCGAGGCGCTGGCCGACATTCACCAGGACTTGATGAACCTGGGAGAATGGTGGGTTGGGCAGGAAGATGAGGTATTTTAGCGATCGCCCCCTTCGCCTACGATAAAGAGAACTACAGGCGATCGCTGCCCATTATCCCGCTATGCCCAGGCTCAAGAAACCCATTCCCGAAATTGACCTGAAAGATCCCCAGTACTACTTCAGTAGAGAGCTGAGCTGGCTGGAGTTTAATAATCGTGTGCTACATGAGGCGATCGACCCCCGCACACCTCTGCTGGAGCGGCTCAAGTTTATCGCCATTTTCAGTAGCAACCTGGACGAGTATTTCATGGTGCGGGTTGCTGCGCTAAAGCAGCAGGTAGAAGCCGGGGTGAGTAAGCTGTCTGCCGATGGCCGCACGCCACAGGAGCAGCTTGCGGTGATTCGGGAGCGGCTGGCCTCAATGGTAATCAAGCAGCACCGTCACTTCCAGGAAGCCCTCAGGCCCCAGCTTGCAGCGAACGGGGTCTACATCCTGGACTATATGGATCTGAACCCCGAACAACGGCTGTATCTGCAAGAGTATTTTGAGACTCAGATCTTTCCAGTGCTGACGCCTCTGGCTGTCGATCCAGGACACCCATTTCCCTATATTTCCAACCTCAGCCTGAATCTGGCGGTGTTGATCAAAGACTCGGAAACCGACGAGGAGCATTTCGCCCGTGTCAAAGTCCCCGATGTGCTGCCCCGTTTCGTGGCTTTACCCCAGGAATCACAGGGTGGTTCTAAGAATGTGCCAACCGTTTGGGCAGGGGTGCCGCTGGAGCAGGTGATCGCTCACAACCTGGAATCCCTGTTTCTGGGCATGAACATTCAGGAGTATCACCCCTTCCGGATTACCCGCAATGCTGACTTAGAGGTAGAAGAAGATGAGGCCGACGATTTACTTCAGGCGATCGAGCAGGAGCTTCGCAAGCGTCGCTTTGGAGGCTCCGTGGTGCGAATGGAACTCCATGCCTCGATGCCTGACACCGTCCGGCAGACTTTGATGGAGGAAATGGACCTGGTGGACGACGATGTATACGAAGTCGAAGGGTTGCTCTGCTTGCGTGACCTGTTTGCCCTCCTTGACCTCCCCCTGCCTGACTTGAAAGATCCCCCCTGGTCGCCCCCCACCCATCCCCGCCTGCGTCGCCTGAATGAGTTCGAAATCGATGAATCGCTGGACGGTGAAGAAGATTTCTTCTCAATCATTCGCAAGCAGGATCTTCTGGTACACCACCCCTATCAGTCGTTTTCCACGTCGGTACAACGGTTCATCGCCCAGGCTGCCCATGACCCGGATGTACTGACGATCAAAATGACGCTCTACCGTACCTCAGGCGATTCTCCGATTGTGAATGCTTTGATCGCTGCCGCCGAAAATGGCAAGCAGGTGGCGGTGCTGGTGGAACTGAAAGCCCGATTCGATGAGGAAAATAACATCAACTGGGCACGCAAGCTTGAAAAAGTGGGGGTTCACGTCGTCTATGGTCTGGTGGGGCTGAAGACCCATACCAAGCTGGTACTGGTAGTGCGCCGTGAAGAGAATCGCATCCGCCGCTATGTCCACATCGGCACCGGCAATTACAATCCCAAAACAGCCCGTCTCTACACCGATGTGGGCCTTTTTAGCTGTCGGGAAGAATTGGGTGCTGACCTGACGGATTTGTTCAACTATCTGACGGGCTACTCGCGGCAGCACTCCTACCGCAGACTGCTGGTCGCTCCGGTGAATTTGCGCGATTGTATGCTCTCCCTCATCCGCCGTGAAACCGAGCACTGTCGCAATGGCCACCATGCCCGTATTGTCGCCAAGATGAACGCACTGGTGGATCCGATTATCATTGCCGCTCTGTATGCAGCTTCCCAGGCCGGGGTACAGATTGACCTGATTGTGCGCGGGATTTGCTGTCTTCGTCCGGGTGTTCGGGGGGTGAGCGATAACATTCGCGTAATCAGCATTATTGGGCGATTTTTGGAACACTCCCGTATCTTCTACTTCCACAATGCCGGGGAGGAGCAGGTCTTTATCGGCAGTGCCGACTGGATGCCCCGCAACCTGGATCGTCGAGTAGAGGCGATCGCCCCTGTTGAAGATCCGCCGCTGGTCAAGGATTTGCAGGAGATGCTGGGAATTATGCTGGCCGACAATCGGCAGGCGTGGGAGCTACTCCCCGATGGCCGCTATGTGCAGCGGCACCCCAGTGCCCTCAGCGCAGAGCAAAGCTCTCAGAAGATTTTGATGGAGATGGCTACTCAATCTTTTTAGAGCCTGATCGAAAAACCGACTTCTGGCAGGCGCGGTTCTACAGCGCCACGCCTGCCAGAAGTCGGTTTTTGGGTTCTAGGGTGAGGGCAAATTTCAAAGAATTCGCGACAGCAGCCCGTAGATCAGGCGAAACAGAAGGGCGATCGCCACTCCCACCAGTGCGGCCAGTACCGCCACCACCAGTACCGTTGGAAATGCTCCAGACGCCTGAAGAATTCCGTTGAAAAACGGCAGAAATAGCACCAGACCCAGTGAAATCGCCGCAATAATCACCAGATCCAGTCGCTCGATCCAGCGCCGCCATTGAGCCAAAACCAATACTCCCACCAGGGCAATCCAGAAAACGGGTGTCAGGGTAGTGGTGCCCAGGAGGCTAAGGAGGGCGATCGCCAGCAGTCCTCCCTGAAAACCTGTAAACGCTCCGTTGCCAATCAATTCCATCAGAGAAAAGGGGCGAGGGGGGGCAATAGGAGCGGGGGAAGTGGGACTGGGTGGAGGTTGGAGGGCAGTGGATGGGGAGTTTGGGGGGGAGTGGATGGGTGGATGGGTGGATGGGTGGATGGGTAGGGGCGGCCCTTGCGACAACGGCGAAGCCGCGCGGACGTTCCCTCCTACAGGCAAGGGTGGGGGGGGGAGAGATGAGGGGGCAGATGGGGGAGGGGATTGCAGGGCGTTGAGGACTTCTTCGGCAGATTGAAGGCGCTGACTGGGGGTAGGCAGCAGCATTTGGTCGAGGACGGCAGCGAGGCGATCGCTCACAGTTGCAGAATCATGCCATTTCCATGTGTTGCTGAAGGCATCGTAAAGCTCGTTGGGCTGCTGTCCGGTCAGGAGCGTAATGCAGGTGACGGCGAGGGCATAGAGGTCGGTCGCGGGGTAAACCGTGTCGCCGCGCATCTGTTCGGGAGGGGCGAACCCCATAGAATAAATGCCCGTAGAGGCTTTTCCGCCGGGGGTGGTGGCAGCCACCTGGCGGACTGCGCCAAAATCTAGTAGGAATAGGCGACCATCCCTGCGCCGCATAATGTTGGAAGGCTTAATATCTCGGTGAATCGAACCACTGTCGTGGACGAATTTCATGACGGGGAGAAGTGCCTCCAGAATCTCCATGACCTCGGCTTCAGAAAACCGTCCCCGACGACCCAGTTCCTCCTCCAGGTTTTCCCCGTCGATGAATTCTTGCACCAGGTAAAAGAACTTATCGGACTTACCGGGGGTTTTGGTAGGCACATCCAGCTCAAAAAAGGCCAGTAGGTCGGGAATCTGAGGGTGACGATTGCCCAGCTCATCCAGTACCTGCGCCTCCCGCTCAAACAGGTTCTGGGCCACCTGAAGCTGGGTGGCACTGAGATTGCCGGAGGGCTGAAACTGTTTGACTACACAGGGCCGGAGGGCTGGAGTGAAGCGATCGCGCGCCAAAAAAGCTGCTCCAAAGCCCCCTCTACCCAGTAGCCGCAACGGTACATAACGTCCTGCCAGTAGCAGCGGCATCCCACAACTGGTGCAAAATTTTTGCTGCACCGTCCGCAGCATTGACGGCTGGTCCAGATCCGCAAAGGCATTGGTGGGTCGCGGACAGCCGGGGCGAGTGCAGTAAACGTCCATACCCCAATTAAGTGGTCTCTACTGTAACGACGTGGCTGGTCTCCGACAGGCCGGTCTCCAGGCCATTCTCAATATGTTTGGGCTTGTGCGTCGAGAATTGGGGTAGCACCTCTTCCATAAACGCCTGGGCCGCCTTAGAACGGTAGCGATTGGGGTTGTAGATGACAGACAGCATCCGATTCACCACCACATCGTCGATCCGGGCGCGATGGAGGACCCCCATCTGTAGCTCCTTTTCGATCGCCGAAATCGACACAAACGCTGCGCCCAGTCCGGCCTGCACTGCATTCTTGATAGCCTCAATTGAGTTTAGCTCCATCTCAATCTTCAGCCTGCGGGTTTCAATGCCGCAGCGGGTCAGCACCTGGTCAATCACCTTACGGATAGTGGATTGGGAGTCGAGGGTGATGAACTGGAGCTTGTAGAGGTCGTCTTTCTGGACGATGCCCTGACGGGCAAAGGGATGGAAGACTGGCAAAATCAGCGCCAGCTCGTCCTCCGCATAGGGTACGACCTCCAACGATTCCTGAAGTTCGGGAGGCACTTCACCGCCGATAATCGCCAGATCAATCTGACCGTTGGTAACACTCCATGCGGTGCGACGGGTGGAGTGGACGTGAAGCTGTACCGCCACATCGGGGTAGCGCTGTCGAAAAATGCCGATCATTCGAGGCAGCAGGTAGGTGCCCGTGGTCTGACTGGCCCCCACAATCAGGGTCCCACCCTGGAGATTTTGCAAATCCTCGATCGCTCGACAGGTTTCCTCACAAAGGGACAGGATGCGATCGCCATAGCTCAACAGCAGGTGTCCGGCCTCGGTCAACTGCGCCCGTCGTCCGCCCCGGTCAAACAGGGGGACATCCAACTGCCGCTCCAGGTTCTGTACCTGAAGGCTAACGGCGGGCTGAGACACGTAGAGGCTATCTGCAGCCCGCTTGAAGCTTCCTTCAGCGGCGATCGCCTTTAAGATGCGGAGCTGGTCAAGGGTAAATGGAAGGTCAGACATGACGGGTATTACTGAGAGGAGAAAACGCCTGCACTAGAAAAATCGCTTGAGCAATGACGTGAGCCATGAACCGATGAATGCAATTCGACCTGACCTGTGACAGCTTCCTTTGTCCGATGGGACATCTAGCGATAAAAGTGGGAAGACTGGGCACAGTAAACCATGCTGTTGAATCGCTGCTTCTGAAACCTACCTTTTACGAGAGGACATTGTCACCCTTTTCAAAGCCACACCCTGTCAAGGTTGAAGACACTCCATCGGACGAGAGCAGAGTACAGGCGCAGTAAAGCTTAAACAAACTTAAGATAAGAGGCACCTGAATTGTTGGTTTATCAAGCTTTTGGAAGGGATTTTGAGCTGGACGGGATTACCTAGTATTAGAGCATCTTATGAAGCGGGAGGTTGTACAAGATTTTTTGAATTTACCAGGAATTGCGGGTCTTGCGTTGATAGACGGACGCTCCCGCCCTTATTTCTATGGCATTCCCCAGTCTCTTAATTATCAGCAGCGGGAAGCCCTGTCCCAGGGAATCAAACAGGTAGTTGAAACGACGCCGTCAAACTTTGAGCGGTTTGAGTTCCAATTTACCGGATATCGAGTCTACATCTACAAGCTTGAGTACGGTGTTACCCTGGTGGTTCTCGTTGGTCATCATTTAATTCTGCCTGACTATGAGGTTGCAATCGCCCATCTGAAGCAAGAGTTGCGGCAGGATGCGGGCAGTGCGATCGCCGCCTTCCGGCTGACCGCAGGCACAATTACGCTCAATCTGGGACCGAACGACCCCTCCCCGATCTTTGTCCTGGATGACGGTGCAGAGATCCCGCCGCTGATTGCAGCCGACGTGCTCCCAGAAACCACTGCCTCAACAGCCGGAGGTGCTGCCAATTCAGCTCTTGCCCCCACTCTCAGTGAGGTGTTGATTGCCCTCAACGAGGTCAGCCTTTACACAACTCAGTACCTGGGTAATACCGTTGTAGGCAACAAGTGGAAATCCACTCGCCCCCCCATCGACTGGCTTCAGCAGTTTCAGATTGACCGTTCTGCTCAGATTACCTTCTCCGGCACCAGCCCACCTGATGCAACTGCACCTCTAACCGAAGAACAGCATGGCTGGATCTGCGAATGGGTGCATACGTTTATTCAGCGTTGTTCCGCCGTCATCCTCGAGTTTGCAGGTCTCCTGCAGGAACATTCCCTCACTGATCGTCAAAGAGTTATTCTGCGCCTCTCCTGACCCCTCTTAACCTACCTCAATATCATGGCTAAAACTGTTCGACTGGAACCCATCTCCCAGGCTACCTCGATTGAGACCAATGGCAACTTGCTGTCAGTTCTGATCAATAAGGATCTTGACGTGCTGCGAGAATGTGGCGGGCGTGGTATGTGTGCAACCTGTCATATCTATGTGACGGAGGGCATGGAGTCGCTTTCCCCCATTAACCGCCGGGAACAGCGCACCCTGGAAGTTATCACCTCCTGTAAAACCAACTCCCGTCTGGCCTGCCAGTCCCGCGTTCTGGGCAATGGTGTCGTGGTTGAGCTACCGCCCGGTATGTACATTAATTCACTTCAGGATATTGAAGTATTGATCGGGCGGCGGGCTGAGCAAAATCTGCTGCATCCTATCACCGGACAGGTTCTGGTAGAGGAGGGTAAACTGATTACCCGGTCTATGCTGAAGCAACTGGAAACCTCCGCCAGCTTCAAAGTGGGTGAATTTTTTGCCCAGAGCAGCGGAGCCTGAGCAACTCGCAGATGGTAGGAGACACTCCCAAAAAATCAAAAAGTAGTTTTGCCCACCCAGGTATCAGAATCGCTTTGGGGTTTTGACTTTTTCCACGCCCACTTACTTACAATGTCGCAAAACGCTCTCTAAAAGAGGATGCGTTGAGAGTGTCTCGCGTGCCCCCGCACCGCAGAGGCACGTTTTCATCACCTTCACCCGGCAGAGAGCCGCGCTAAAACAGCGCTGGAATTCTCAAGTTTGGGTGGAATTGCAATGCTGCATGGGCGATCGCGCCAAAATTTAGTAATTTTAAGAAGAGCCGTTTTCCCTTCAGAGTGTCTGCATGACTGCCACCATTCCCACCCTGCCAACTCAATATGACCCCGCGCTGACCGAAGCCAAATGGCAGAAGTTTTGGGAAGAAAAGCAAGTCTTCAAAGCAGACCCAGGTACAGGTGGAACGCCCTATTGCATCGTCATCCCGCCCCCCAACGTGACGGGTAGCCTGCACATGGGGCACGCCTTCAACACAACGCTGATGGACGTATTGGTGCGCTACCACCGCATGATCGGCAATAACACCCTGTGTTTGCCGGGAACTGACCACGCCAGCATTGCGGTGCAGACGATTCTCGAAAAGCAGCTCAAAGCTGAGGGCAAAACCCGCTACGACCTGGGGCGCGAACAGTTTTTGGAGAGAGCCTGGAAGTGGAAAGCCGAGTCGGGCGGCACAATTGTCGGTCAACTGCGATCGCTCGGTCTCTCTGCTGACTGGACGCGGGAGCGCTTCACGATGGACGCCATGCTGTCCAAGGCGGTGCTGGCGGCCTTCATCCAACTCCATCAGGAAGGCTTGATTTACCGTAGCAAGTATCTGGTGAACTGGTGCCCCGCCAGCCAGTCCGCTGTGTCCGACCTGGAGGTGGATAACCAGGAGGTGAACGGCAACCTCTGGCACTTCCGCTATCCCCTGACCGACGGTTCTGGCTTCATGGAAGTGGCCACCACTCGCCCTGAGACGATGCTGGGGGATACTGCGGTGGCGGTAAATCCCAACGACGATCGCTACCAGCACCTGATCGGTAAAACGGTGAAGCTGCCGATTATGGAGCGCGAAATTCCCATTATTGCCGACGAGTACGTCGATTCCAGTTTTGGCACAGGCGCGGTGAAGATTACCCCGGCCCACGACCCCAACGACTTTGAGATGGGGATGCGCCACCGCCTGGATTTCATCAACATTATGAATAAAGACGGCACCCTGAACGAGAATGCGGGGCCGTTTGTGGGACTCGATCGCTTTGTGGCTCGTAAACAGGTGGTACAGCGTCTGGAGGACGAAGGATTCCTGGTGCGCGTAGAAGACTACAAGCATACCGTTCCCTACAGCGAGCGAGGCAAGGTGCCCGTGGAACCGTTGCTCTCTACCCAGTGGTTTGTCAAGATCAAGCCCCTGGCCGACAAAGCGCTGGATTTCCTGGACAACCACCAGGAGCCGATCTTTGTGCCGGAGCGCTGGACGAAGGTCTACCGTGACTGGCTAGTCAGCCTGCGTGACTGGTGTATCTCCCGGCAACTCTGGTGGGGCCACCAGATTCCCGCCTACTACGCGATCAGCGAAACGGGGGGCGAAATCACTGACGAGACTCCCTTTGTGGTGGCGGAATCTGAAGACGCAGCGCGGGTCGAACTGGTGGTTCGTTTCGGTGAATCTGTCCAGATCCAGCAGGACCCCGACGTGCTCGACACCTGGTTCTCCTCTGGTCTGTGGCCGTTCTCCACGATGGGCTGGCCAGAGCAAACGCCCGATCTGGAACTTTATTACCCCACTGGCACCCTGGTGACGGGCTTTGACATCATCTTCTTCTGGGTGGCCCGCATGACCATGATGGCGGCCCATTTCACCGGAAAGATTCCCTTCAAGGCCGTCTACATCCACGGTCTGGTGCGGGATGAGAACAACAAAAAGATGTCGAAGTCTGCGAATAACGGCATCGATCCGCTGCTGCTGATCAACAAATACGGCACCGACGCTCTGCGCTACACCCTGGTCAAGGAGGTGGCCGGAGCAGGCCAGGACATTCGCCTGGAGTACAACCGCAAGACTGATGAATCGGCATCGGTGGAGGCGTCGCGCAACTTCACCAACAAACTCTGGAACGCTTCCCGGTTTGTGATGATGAACCTGGACGGCCAGACCCCGGCGCAGTTGGGTCAACCCACTGTTGACTCTCTGGAACTGGCCGATCGCTGGATTCTCTCCCGCTTCCACCAGACGGTGAAGCAGACCCGCACCTACATTGACAACTATGGTTTAGGGGAAGCAGCCAAAGGGCTGTACGAATTCTTCTGGGGCGACTTCTGCGACTGGTATATCGAACTGGTGAAGTCGCGGCTTCAGGACACCAACTCCCCGTCCCGGAAGGTCGCTCAACAAACCCTGGCGACTGTCCTGGAGGTCACCCTGCGCTTGCTGCACCCCTTTATGCCCCACATCACAGAAGAGGTATGGCACACGCTTAACCAGGTGGGGGACGAGAAGACCCTGGCGCTTCAGAGCTACCCAGAGGTGAGCGATCGCCTGATCAACTCCGACCTGGAAGACCAGTTTGATCTGCTGATCGATACCATCCGCACCATCCGCAACCTGCGGGCAGAAGCCGAAATCAAGCCCGGTGTGAAAATCCAGGCCATTCTGCAATCCGAAACTGCCCGTGAGCGAGAAATCCTGACTGCGACCGAGACCTACATCAAGGATTTGGCGAAGGTAGAATCCCTCACCATTCGTGGTGCAGAATCAACCCAGAAATCGGCGACCGAAGCAGTCACCGACGCCGCCAAGGCAGCTTACAAAATCATTGAGGGGCTGAAGCTGGATGAACTGGGCCAGTACCGCAAACCTGCGCTGATGCTGGGAGCAATCTTCGCCCTGATTGTCGCGGCCAAAGTTGTGCTGGCGCTGGTGGATGTTGTGGATAACCTGCTTCTGGTCGCCCCGCTGCTGGAACTGGTGGGTATGGGCTATGCTGCCTGGTTTATCTACCGCTACCTGCGGCGAGCTGACACCCGTAGGGAACTGGGCGATCGCCTCAACCACTGGGTACAGGAAGTCGTAGGACAACCCGATACCGTGGAGACCAGGGCAGCTCGCGTTGCAGACCCATTCATCCCCTACCCCACGCCTCAAGTTCCAGATTCCCAACTTCAAATGATTGTGGGTGTGGTGCGCACCGTACAGGTGATGATCCCACTGGCGGGTGTGGTCGATGTGGTAGCACTGCGGGCCAAGACGGAGCGGGATCTGGCCAAAGCTGAGGCAGAGGTCAAGACCTTGAGCGATCGCCTGAGCAACCCCAACTTTGTGGATCGTGCGCCCCCAGCAGTTGTGCAGACTGCCAGAGAGACACTGGCAGAGGCTCAGAAGCAGTCTGAAATTCTACGGGAACGTCTCTCCCGTCTATGAAGGTTTTTTGAATCTTCATAGAATTGCGGCACAACAGTCAGGCGGCAACGGAAAGATGGCAGTATACTTTATGGCTAAGGATTCCTCAGTCTTGCAGTAATGCTCTACCTGGCCCAGGTTCACACAAAAGACCAGGAAAAAGGCGTCATTTTGCGATTGCTCGCCTGCCAACGGGCTGAGTACAGTTGGTCGCGGGTTGAAGAAGAGGACGTTCCCCTGACCGAAGTGACGATTGAATTTGGCGAAGGGGCGATCGTTCTGGTAGAGGTTTCGAGTAGTCGCCAGGTTAAATCTGTGCAGGACGGGAAAAGCTGGCTTCTCGGAATCGTTGAGCAGTACTTGACAACAGGAATGTCTCCCGCCCTGCTCCAGGAAGAAGTGCAGCGGGCCGAACAGTGGCGGCAATCCCTTACCCTCCAGAGCCAGGAGCTGGGACGACGAACCCTGGAACTGGAAGCGCGTCGCGATCAGATCCAGGATCTGGAGGAAAATCTGAAGCAGGAGAAACAGCTCCTGGAGGTTGAGAAGCGCCAGATCCAGGCGTGGGCTGCTGAGCTGAAGACCGATCTGCCTGCACTCCAGCCGAACGGAAATCCATAAAGGAAATGGGTGGGGTAGCTCGGCTACCCCACCCATTTCTTTCTTCGCAGCTACTCGACTCCACTTGCCTGGAGGGTGGGCGATCGCCACTCTACTTCCTTGAACAGGGTTGACTCAATCTTTTGGAGTGCCAGCTCCAGATCATCGTTGATCACCTGTACATCAAACTCATCGGCAGCATCCATCTCAGCGGCGGCACGCTTGAGGCGACGGGCGATCGCATCCTCCGAATCCTGGCCGCGCCCCCTCAGGCGCATCTCCAATTCCCGCATGGAGGGGGGAAGCACAAAAATTCTCAGCGCGTCGGGAAAACTCTCTCGAATCTGTCGTGCCCCTTCCAGTTCGATCTCCAAAATCACCCACTTGCCCTGACGAATCATCTCCTCCACTGGACGGCGTGGGGTGCCATAGAAATTTCCGGCAAATTCGGCCCACTCCAGTAGTTCCCCGTTTTCCACCATTTCCAGGAAATCGTCACGGGTCTTGAAAAAATAGTGCTTCCCATCGATCTCACCAGGGCGTGGGCTGCGCGTAGTGGCCGACACAGAAAGATAAAGTTCGGGATGGCGTTGCAGGAGCGCTCGCAGTAGCGTCCCCTTACCGACTCCGCTTGGCCCTGTCAATACAATCAGTCTGCCTGTTGCCATTGCCCGTACCGCTTGTGGTTTCTGGAGGTGCGAAAGAATCGTCCTGGAGGGGGTATCAGGAAACGATTAGAGTCCCTATTCTATCGAAAGGTGGACGCGGTCGGGGCACTCTGGCATCTGTGATACCAAAATTTCCGATTGTGGTGTTTGGGTGTTGTTATTCTACAAATAGTGCAGCGTTCGGTGCGATTGCCGCCCTCTTTTCTCAAGAATTCCCGTGCAACCTGTAGATTACACGACTCTGATGGCCGCCTGTGCCGAACTCAAAGCCGAGTGGCTCCCCGCTCGTCTGGAGCAGGTTTACCAGTGCGATCGCCACACCATCGCGCTGGCCCTGCGTACCCTCAATCGACGGGGCTGGTTGAAACTGTCCTGGCACCCCCAGGCCGCCCGTATGTGTATCGACGCGCCTCCTCCCCGCGACCCTGACACATTCACCTTCAGTCAGCAATTGCGCCATCAGCTCAGCGGGCTGGCGCTGGTGCGGGTGGAGGCGATCGCCCCCTGGGAACGTGTGCTCGATTTGCAGTTTGCCAAACGCCCCGGAGAGCCGCCCCTGGCCCATATTTTCGTTGAGATTATGGGCAAGTACAGCAACGTGGTGCTGACCACAGCAGACCGCACCATCGTCACTGTGGCCCATCAGGTGAACGCTCAGCAGTCCAGCGTCCGTACCGTCCTCACAGGCCAGCCCTACGAGCTGCCACCCGCCCTCACCGACCCGATGCCCACCCTCCAGGAACCGATGGAGCGCTGGCAGGAGCGGCTGAGCCTGATTCCCGTCAGCATCAAGAAAAACCTGCTGAAGAATTATCGGGGGTTGAGTACGGCGCTAGTGGTATCCATGCTGGGAGCAGCGGGCATTGATCCAGACACCCCGAGTGATGGTCTGTCTGAGCAGGACTGGCAACATCTGTACGCTCGCTGGACGGAATGGTTGACCGCGCTGGAGCAGGGCAGCTTTCATCCGGGATGGCGGATTGACGGGAGCTATAACGTTCTGGGTTGGGGAGTCACGAAACCCGCACCCTCGGTTCAGGCGCTTGTCAGCGAGTACTACACAGGGCAACTGAACCAGCAGGAATTTTTGCAGCTCCGGCATCAGCTCACTCAGCGGCTGACGAACCTGCTGGGCAAGCTTTACAACAAAGCGAAAGATTTTAGCGATCGTCTCCAGCAGTCCGACGATGCCGATCGCTACAGGGAGCAGGCCGACTTACTGATGACGCATTCACATAAGTGGCAACCGGGCACAAAATCGATGCGGATTCTCGACTTTGATACCGGAAGACGCGTCAGGATTCCCCTTGACCCGGAGAAAAACGCGGTTCAGAATGCGCAGTCGTTTTATAAGAAGCACCAGAAATTGAAGCGATCGCGTTCGGCCATTGAGCCACTGTTGGCCGATGTGAAAGTGGAGATTGACTATCTGGAGCAGGTACAGGTGGCGATCGCCCAGATTGACCAGTACACCAGCCCCGAAGACCTGCAATCTCTGGAGGAAATCCGCGATGAGCTGATACAGCAGGGGTATCTGAGCGACCCGGAGCAGCGCTATCGCTCGACCGCCAGTGAGGGAACTGATTTTCGTCGCTACAAAACCCCCGGTGGATTTGACGTGTGGGTGGGTCGCAATAATCGTCAAAATGACCAGCTCACTTTTCGTCTGGCCACCGATTACGACCTCTGGTTCCACAGTCAGGAGATTCCCGGCAGTCATGTCCTGCTGCGCCTGGAGCCGGGTTCGGTGCCGGATGAGCGCGATCTTCAGTTCACGGCAGATATTGCGGCTTACCATAGTCGAGCCAATCAAAGTGATCAGGTTCCGGTGATCTATACGCGACCCCGCAATGTGTATAAGCCCAGGGGGGCGAAGCCGGGGATGGCAATTTATAAGCAGGAAACAGTGATCTGGGGGAAACCCCGACAGGCGATCCGGGAGTTGAAGGAAACAACGGCATAGGCATGGGGGCATCGCGGAGACTCTCCTCGTTACAGGCTTCTAGCCTGTAATGCCCGGAGGCTCTGCCTCCTGCTGGAGTTGGAGGCGGAGCCTCCCAAGATGCGTCTCCAGGCGGAGCCTGGGACGAGGTGTGTCTGTAAGCTGAGTCGGGGGTTCAAGATCTTGGACATTAGCCCGTGAATGTGAGTAAGTTAATAATGCCGCAGGTGATGTAGAAGACCCAAAATGCCCAAAGGTGAGACTTCCAAGGTCCAGGACGGTGAGTCGTTAGAGCAGAAGTTGTGGAAGGCGGCGGATAAGCTGCGGAAGAACATTGATGCAGCGGAGTACAAGCACATTGTTCTGGGGTTGATTTTTCTGAAGTACATCTCGGATGCCTTTGAGCAGTTACATAGGAAGCTGCTGGCGGGTGAGGGGGACTATGCCGGGGCAGACCCGGAAGACCCGGACGAGTACAAGGCGGAGAACGTGTTTTTTGTGCCCACTGAGGCGCGGTGGTCTACGTTGCAGGCCCAGGCGAAGCAGCCAACGATCGGGCAGAAGGTGGATGAGGCAATGGAGGCGATCGAGCGGGAGAACCCCAAGCTGCTGAAGGGCATTTTGCCGAAGGTCTACGGCCAGCAGAAACTGGACTCGACGGCGCTGGGGGGACTGATCGACATGATCGGTAGCCTTAACCTGGCCAAAGCCAAAGAAGAATCGGACGGGCAGCTTCATCTGGACACTGACCCCCCGGTGGCCCCCTCTCGACAGGCGGATCTGCTGGGGCAGGTGTATGAGTATTTCTTAGGTCAGTTTGCCCTGGCGGAAGGGAAGAAGGGGGGCCAGTTCTACACCCCCGAAAGCGTGGTACGGGTGCTGGTGGAAATGCTGGAACCCTACAAAGGGCGCGTGTTTGACCCCTGCTGCGGGTCGGGGGGAATGTTCGTGCAGAGTGAAAAGTTCGTTGCGGCCCACCAGGGGCGACTGGACGACCTCTCAGTTTACGGGCAGGAGAGCAACGAAACCACCTACAAGCTGTGCCGCATGAACCTGGCAATCCGGGGAATTGACGGCTCGAACATTCGCTGGAACCCGGAGGGGTCGTTTTTGAACGATGCCCACAAGGACCTGAAGGCTGACTATGTAATCGCCAATCCCCCGTTCAACGACAGCGACTGGGGCGGCGATCTGCTGCGCAAAGATGGCCGCTGGCAGTATGGTGCTCCCCCGGTGGGCAATGCCAACTTTGCCTGGGTGCAAGCACTTCCTCTACCACCTGGCCGCTACAGGAGCTGCCGGGTTTGTACTGTCGAACGGGTCACTGTCTTCCAACACTGGAGGGGAAGGAGAGATTCGGGAACAGTTGGTGCGATTGGATCTGGTGGACTGCATTGTGATGCTGCCGACGCAGTTGTTCTACAACACCGGAATTCCCGCCTGCCTGTGGTTTCTGAGCCGCTACAAGAACGGCAACAAGAACCGAAACCGGAAAGGCGAGGTGCTGTTCATTGATGCGTCGGAGCTGGGCTACATGGTCAACCGCCGCAACCGGACGTTTGGCGATGTAGATGTACAAAAAATCGCAGGCACGTACCGCGAATGGAAGCGCGACGGCGGCAGCTATGAGGACATCAAAGGCTTTTGCAAGTCGGCCACGCTGACGGACATTGAGAAGCACAACTTCGTTTTGACTCCGGGCCGTTATGTGGGAATCCCCGATGAGGCGGAATCTGACGTTTCGTTTGAGGAAGCGATGAAAGCATTGACGGCAGAACTGGCGGCGCAGATGAAGGAAGCGGCAGAGCTGGATGAGGAGATTAAAACCCAGTTGGCGAAGGTGGGATTTGAGCTATGACCTTGAACCAGAGCGAATTTGAAGCGATTTTGCAGGACACATCTAAAACGATTCAGGGAGATATTCTCTGGCAGCAGCATCCTCAGCACAATTTGTTATTTAAATTTAAGGCTGAGATTGTGTGCGATCTGGAAACTTATTCGCTGTCGCTGCGTGGCACTTGTAACCCACTGAATCTATGCTTTGAGTTACCACATCATCTGTCCGCCCTATGGCAGGATATATGGTCTGGATTTGGGCAAGACCCACAAGAACCCGGATGGTGGATGGGTTGGGGAAAAACATAAGCACCGCTGGAGCGAACTCTATCGAGACAAGCAGGCTTATGAGCCGCCGGACATCACCGCTTCGGGAGATAACCCCATTGGGGTTTGGCAGCAATTCTGCGAAGAGGCCACGATTCGCCATGATGGAGTTATGCAGCCAATCGCCCCACAGCAACTGGATGTATTCCTATGACGTACAGTCCCTGCCAACAAATTACTGAAACTTTAGGAGACCTGTTTACCTGCAAAGAAGTGAACGGGTTTACTCAGATTCGCACCCCTTTTCTGTATCCAGATGGGGACGTGATTGATCTGTTTTATAAAGTTTCTGAGGGTCGGCCAATTGTGACGGATCTGGGGGAGACGAGACGGTGGCTGCTCTCTCAGACGACGAGTGAGTTTTTGTCGAAGAAGCAAGAGCAGGCGGTGCAAGACATTCTGCTGACGCACGATGTACAAGAGTATCGGGGCGCATTGGTGGTGCGGGTTGGTGCTGAGGATTCCCTAGCTTCGGCTACGATGCGGCTGGCCCAAGCTGCGATCGCCGTTGGCAATCTGTGGTTTTTGGTGAGAACTCGTCTGGTTTCTTCGTTTGAGGAGGAAGTCGCAGAGCTGCTGCGAGAGCGAAAAGTGCGATTTGAAGCAAACGAACGGTTGTCAGGGCGATCGGGTCGAAACTGGCGGATTGACTTTCACACCTGGCACCCCGACCACAGTTCACTGGTGCAGGTGCTGAGTACCGGAAGCCGAGCCGCAGCCAACAGAAGAGTCAACGACGTTTATACCTCCTGGTCTGATTTGTCGCAGTTGAAGGTCGGGTCGCAGCCTTTGCGATTCATTTCTTTATTTGATGACACGTCGGATGTCTGGGGTACAGAATCGATCCGCCAATTGGAAGAACTCTCTGACATTGCCTACTGGTCAGAGTCGGATCGGTTTGTGGAGATGTTGGTTTCAGCAGCGGGTACTTGATGTCTGGATGCTGAGGGAAGGTTGGCGATCGAGGAGTTTGAGTGATGAGTGCTTCCTTTTTGGATTCTCATGAAGTTAAGAAGCTGGGAGATTTTCTTAGTCTCCAGCGGGGCACCACCTACAAAAGCTCATTGTTAGGGCAACCTGGAGCATTCCTAATAGGTTTAGCATCAATTGAGAGAGAGGGAGGATTCCGTAGCAACAAATTAGAAACATACGGCGGCGATAGCCCACAAAAAATTTCTCTAAAGCCGGGGGATTTGTATGTTTCTCTGAAAGATATTACTCATGACGGACATCTTCTGGGGGCTGTTGCAAGGCTCCCCGACTATGTAGAACACGGACGACTCACCCAAGACACTGTAAAACTTGTTTTTGAAACAGAACCGTTCCCTAAAACTTATGTCTATTGGTTGTTGAGAACTCCACAGTATAGAGATTATTGTCGCTCACGGCAAACCGGAACAACAAATTTAGGATTAAGTCGTGAGGATTTTCTATCTTTCCCTGTCCCACCTCTAACTGATATAAGAAGCTCAATTGTCACGGTTTTAGAAGCAATTGAGAGAAAGATTGAAAACCTCCGCCGACAGAATGAGACGTTAGAGGCGATCGCCCAAACCCTCTTCAAACACTGGTTCATTGACTTCGAGTTTCCCAATGAGGATGGCAAACCCTACAAGTCGTCGGGTGGTGAGATGGTGCGATCGGAGTTGGGGGAAATTCCGGTGGGTTGGAAATCTGGGAAACTAAGCGAGTTGATAATCGTAAATCCTAAGGAAACGATAAAACAGGGAAGCTTTGTTAAGTATGTTGATATGAAATCACTGTCCACATCAAGCATGCAGATAACAGACTTCATCACGAGAGAATTCACATCTGGGAGTAAGTTCAGAAACGGTGATACTCTTCTAGCAAGAATTACTCCATGTCTTGAAAATGGGAAAACAGCATTTGTAAATATTTTGGAAGAGGATGAAGTTGCGTATGGTTCAACTGAGTTTATTGTGATGAGAGCAGAGAAGAATTGCTGTCCTGAATATGTTTACTGCCTCAGTCGCAGTTCAAATTTCAGGGATTATGCAATCAAAAACATGACTGGATCTTCAGGTCGTCAGCGTGTGCCTAATGATCAAGTAGAAGATTACGAATTGGCAATTCCGAGAGTGATGCAAGTTCAGTTATTTCATTCTACTTGCGAACCATTATTTATAAAGATCAAAACCAATAAAAGACAAATTCAAACTCTAACAAAAACCCGCGATCGCCTCCTCCCCGAACTGATGAGCGGCAAACTTCGTATTCGGGAGACTGCCCCATGACCGACCTCACCCCCAACCCACTCTCCTACCAGGGGTTAATCGATCGCATCACCGACTGCCTCACCCAGGGACAGCGACAGGCCACCAAACAGGTCAATACCGTCCTTTTGCAAACCTACTGGCAAATTGGTCGCTACATCGTCGAATTTGAGCAGGCAGGTCAGGAACGCGCCGAATATGGATCACGCCTGCTTCAGCAGCTTGCGAAAGACCTCAAACTCTCTCACGGCAAAGGTTTCAGTCGCTCCAATTTGCAATATATGCGGCTGCTATACCTGACGTACCCAAATTGCCAAACACTGTCTGGCAAATTGAGCTGGTCACACTACATCGAACTGCTGGGTATCTCAGACGAACTGGCGCGCTCCTTCTACGAACAGCAGTGCCTCCAGGATAACTGGAGCGTGCGGGAACTCAAACGACAGAAAGATTCGGCTCTGTTTGAACGGGTCGCCCTCAGCAAAGACCGGGAAGAAATACTGGCTCTGGCAAAGCAGGGGCAGCGGATCGAAACCGTGCAGGATGTCGTCAAAGACCCCTACGTCTTTGAATTTCTCGAACTGCCCGAACGCAACTATCGAGAAAGCGAACTCGAACAACGCCTGATCGAAAAATTGGAGCAATTTTTGCTGGAACTGGGCAAAGGGTTTGCCTTTATCGGGCAGCAGTACCGCATCACCCTCAACAACACTCATTTTTACGTCGATCTGGTGTTCTACCATCGCATCCTCAAATGCTTCGTCCTGATCGACCTGAAAACCAGAGCCGTTAACCATCAGGACATCGGACAGATGAACCTGTACCTCAACTACTTCCGCGCTGAAGAAAACGTCGAAGACGACAACGAACCCATCGGAATTGTGCTGGCACGAGACAAAGACGAGATTTTGGTGGAATACGCGACAGGCTCCATCTCCAATCAGCTCTTTGTGTCACGCTACCAGCTTTATCTCCCCGACAAAGAAGCCTTGCAACAGGAGCTACAAAAAATTTTGCAGGGGGAATCATCTAATTAAACGCTGCTGCTATTCAGTCCCTCGCTGACCTGTGCGCCTCTGGCGTTACTGTAAGGGCCGCCCATCGCCCCTCTGCTGAAAAATCATCGGTGCGTTGCCTAATTCCACTCTGACCCTCATTTCCTACCCCGGTCTGATGAGCAAATTCACCACCGAAGACCAAATTGAGGACTACAACCTCGAACTGCTCGATCGCCTCGGTTACGGCTACACGCACGGCACTACCCTCGCCCCCGATGACACTCCGGAATCCCTACAGGCAGGAAGCCTTAAAGACAGCTCCAGGGGAACCTACCTCAGCCTGGAAAAACGCCAGAGCTTCGGGCAAGTCTTGCTCAACGATCGCCTCAGAAGTGCGATCGCCCGCCTCAACCCCCACATTCCCGCTGATATCCGCCAGCAGGCCCAGCGAGAGCTACAGAACATCGTTGGCCCCGACCTGATCAGCAACAACGAAAAATTCCATCGCTACCTCACCGAAGGCATCACCGTCGAATACACCCGCAACGGGGAAACTAGAGGCGAACAGCTCTGGCTGATGGACTGGGAGAATCCCGACAACAATGAATTCCTCGCCATTAACCAGTTCACCATCATTGAAGACAACAAAAAACGTATCCCTGATGTTGTTCTCTTCATTAATGGACTGCCCCTGGTCGTCATCGAACTGAAAAATGTGGCTGACGTCAAAGCCGATCTGGAAGCCGCCTACAACCAGCTCCAGACCTACAAACGCGAAATCCCCAGCCTGTTCACCTACAATGCCCTGCTGGTGATTTCTGACGGCATTTCTGCTCGTGCAGGCTCTCTCTCTGCGGATTACAGCCGCTTCAACCAGTGGAAACGCAAACTGCCCAACGGCCAGATCGACAACCATCCCGACATTAACGAGCTGGAAATTCTGACCCAGGGGATGCTCAACAAGCCGACCTTACTGGATCTGATCCGCCATTTCACCGTGTTTGAGCGGGTGAAAAAAATCGACCCTATCACCGAAGTGGTCACCCTGCAAACCATCAAAAAAATCGGAGCCTATCACCAGTACTACGCCGTCACCAAAGCCGTCGAGAGCGTCATAGAAGCAACCAAAGGCAAGGGGTGGTGTGGCACACCCAGGGCAGCGGCAAATCTCTCTCAATGGTGTTCCTCAGCGGCAAACTGGTGTTGGCACTGGATAACCCCACCGTCGTCGTGCTGACCGATCGCAATGACCTCGACGATCAACTCTTCGACACCTTCGCTGG
Source organism: uncultured bacterium (assembly GCA_964630955.1). GTDB lineage: Bacteria > Cyanobacteriota > Cyanobacteriia > Elainellales > Elainellaceae > CAZVXA01. Next base: position 34,502 of record CAZVXA010000036.1, read on the forward strand.
GTGCCGCCAACTGCTGCGCCAAGACCCCCAACAGGCAGATAACCGGGACGCGGTGCGACAACTGCTCAACGTCAGCTCCGGCGGTATTGTGTTTACCACGGTTCAGAAATTTTCCCCCGAAGAGGGAGAGAAGCTCTATCCGAAGATTAGCGATCGCACCAATATCGTCGTCCTCGCGGATGAAGCCCACCGTAGCCAGTACGGGTTTAGAGCCAAACAGGTCACCCTGAAAGACGAGAAAGGGAACGAAATCGGCAAACAGACCCGCTACGGCTTCGCCAAATACATCCGTGACGCGCTGCCCAGCGCGACCTTCGTCGGCTTCACCGGAACCCCCGTCGAACAAACCGACAAAAACACCCCCGAAATCTTCGGCAGCTACATCGACATCTACGACATCGCCCAGGCCGTTGAAGACGGGGCCACTGTGCCCATCTACTACGAGAGCCGCCTGGTGCAAGTAGACCTCGACGAGACCGGGCGGCAACTGCTCGACGAACTCGACGAAGACCTGAGCTTTGAAGACCTCAGCACCACCCAGCAGGCCAAAGCCCGACAGACCCAACTGGAGGCGATCGTTGGCTCCACTCGACGGTTAGAAACCATTGCCCAGGACATTATCACCCACTTTGAGCAACGGCAGACTGTCAACCGGGGCAAGGGGATGATCGTCACCCTCAGCCGCCAGGTCGCCGCCAACCTCTACGACAACATTAAGAAACTGCGTCCCGACTGGCACAGCCATGAGCTGACTAAGGGAAAGATCAAAGTCGTGATGACCGCTGCTGCCTCCGACAAGGGTAATCTGGTAGACCATCAATCCAGCAAAAAGGATCGACAGCTCCTCGCCCAACGGCTAAAAGATCCCACCGATGAACTGGAACTGGTCATCGTCTGCGATATGTGGCTCACCGGGTTTGATGCACCCTGCCTGCACACGATGTACATCGACAAGCCCATGAAGGGTCACAACCTGATGCAGGCGATCGCCCGCATCAACCGGGTCTACTTCGAGAAGCAGGGCGGTCTGATTGTGGACTACCTGGGGGTGGCCCACGAACTGAAGAATGCGCTCTCCTTCTACTCCCAGAGCGGGGGTAAAGGAGATCTGATTCTGGATCAAGAGGTGGCGATCGGCCTGCTTCTCACCAAACTGGAGGTTGTCGAAGGCATCATGCAGGGCTTCGACTACGAGCCGTACTTCAACGCCAGCACTGGGGATAGGCTGAACATCCTGAAGTCGGCCACCAACTATGTCGCAACTCCCGTTATCAAAGATCGCTTCCTGGATGCTGTCACCGCCCTGGGCAAAATCTATGCGCTGACGGCCCACCACCCGGAGGCGATCGCCCAGTCCGAAAGCATCTCCTTCTTCCAGGCAATCCAGGCCAGCCTGAGAAAACTGGAACCGGGCGACGGGGGACTCAGCAATAAGGAGATCGAAACCGCAATTCGTCAGGTGGTAGACCAGGCGCTGGTGTCTGATACGGTGGTCAACATCTTCGACGAAGCAGGCATCAAAAGCCCTGACATTTCCATCATTTCTGATGAGTTTCTGGCCGAAGTGGAGGGCATGGAACACCAGAACCTGGCGGTAGAACTGCTGAAAAAGCTGCTGCGCGATGAGATCAAGGCCCAACAGCGCACAAATATCGTGCAGAGCCGCAAGTTAGCCGAAATGCTGGAGGATTCCCTGCGACGCTATCAAAATCAGGTCATCAGCGTAACGGATGTGATTCAGGAGTTGATTAACCTCTCCAAAGACGTTCAATCCGCGAAGCAACGAGGCGAAGAATTGGGACTGGAACCCTACGAACTGGCCTTTTATGATGCCTTGGCTCAAAACCAGAGTGCCAGAGAGGTAATGGGTCAGGACAAGCTGCGGGAACTGGCGATCGTTCTGGTGGTCAGAGTGCGAAAGAATGTCTCAATCGACTGGAACCTGAAGGAGAGCGTCCGCGCCCGAATGAAGGTGATGATCAAACGACTGTTGCGGGAGTACGGCTACCCACCGGATATGCAGGCGCTGGCGATCGAGCTGGTGCTGGAGCAGGCGAAAGTGTTCACTGAGTTTGAGGTGGAGACTGGCCTCAAGTTGGATGGCGAACAGTGAATATATCCTGCACTCAGGTGTGATCGTTCTCCGACGATCGGGTTTTTTGGATAGACTGGGCACGTCTGGGGATCTTTATTCACAACTAGGGTGTTATGTGGAATACATCTCCCTGAGATAGATTTTTTCCTGGACATCAGAGAAAACCCCAAGCCAATCCATTCCCCATGCTCTCTCGCATCGTGCAAACTGGCTCTCGCCAGGGTGAAATCATCGAAGTCGTCATCCGCCACGGGTGGGATTACATGCGGCGGCTGCTGACGGGCGGCAGGGCTGACGAGCCGCGCCTGCCCACTCCCACCGTTCTGCGCAATATCCTGGTGGATCTGGGTCCCGTCTACGTCAAACTGGGGCAGCTTCTCAGCACTCGGCCTGACCTGTTGCCAGAAGCCTACATCACCTCCCTCAGCACCCTCCAGGCCGAAGTGCCACCCGTGGCCTGGGACGAAATTGAGATTGTAATCCGACAGCAGCTTCCGCGTCCCCTGGAGGAAGTGTTCGCAGTGGTGAACTCTGTCCCCGTCGCGGCTGGCTCGATCGCCCAGACTCACCGCGCCACGCTCCAGGACGGACGGGAAGTGGCGCTGAAGGTACAGCGTCCGGGACTGTCGCAGGTGATTGAGCAGGATATCGCCCTGATCCGGTTAGTCGCAGGTTTGGTGGCCCAGACCGACGTGGGACGGCTGTATAACGTTGTGGGATTGGCAGAGGAATTTGCCCAGGCGCTGCGGGCAGAGCTTCGGTTTACGCAGGAGGCTCGATATACAGACCAGCTCCGGACGAATCTTTCCACCAGCCGCTGGTTTGACCCCAAAAAACTGGTGGTGCCAACGGTGGTGTGGGAGCTGACCACCGACAAGATGCTGGTGATGGAGTGGTTGAATGGTAAACCCCTGTTGACGGCCACCTTTCGTGGTGACAACGGCAGTGGATTGTCGGAGCGCAAAGAGACCGCTAATCTTCTCCTGCGCGCTTTTTTCCAGCAGATTTGTCTGGATGGTTTTTTCCATGCTGACCCCCACCCTGGTAACCTGTTCTACCTATCAGACCACCGGGTGGCGCTGCTGGACTGCGGCATGATCGGGCGGCTCGACCCCCGTACCCAGGAAATTCTACTGGAGCTGATTCTGGCGATCGTCAGTCTTGATGCCCAGCGTTGTGCCCAACTGACGCTGCAACTGGCTCCCCCCAATCAGCCCGTGAACCTGATTCGCCTGGAGGCAGAATATGAGCGCCTGCTGCGGCAATATTACACGCTGAGCCTGTCGGAGCTGAATTTCAGCCAACTGTTTTATGAAGTGCTGGAGGCGGCGCGGCGCAATCAGATTCAGGTGCCGGGAAATCTGGGACTGTGTGCAAAGGCGATCGCCAACTTAGAAGGTGTCGCCCACAGCCTCGACCCCGAGTTTAATTTCTCGGAGCAGGTGCGCCCGCTGATGACCGACCTGTTTCGCAAGCAGCTCATCGGCGACGCCCCCCTCCCGGCCTTTTTGCGGACGCTGCTGGATCTGAAAAACCTGTCGCTGCAATCGCCCCGCCAACTGGAGCAACTGCTGGATCGGGTCACGTCTGAAACGTTGCAGTGGAACCTGAACGTAAAGGAATCAGATACGCTGCGGCGAACCGTAGATTCCTCTGCAAATCGGCTGTCATTCAGTATTGTGGTGGGTTCTCTGATTATGGGAGCCGCGATTCTGTCGGCCAATGCTCCGGTGAGTCAGGTGTCGTGGGCCAGTGATGCGCTGTTTGCAGTTGCTAGCTTTATGGGGCTATGGCTGATTGTGAGTATTTTGCGATCGGGGAGGTTGCGGTGAAGGTAATGCTTCTAAGGGGTATATGTGAGCAATCTGATTGACTGACAGATTTTACCGTAGGTTGGGTTGAACAGCGTGAAACCCAACACCAGCAGCGGTTATGTTGGGTTACGCTGTCGCTAACCCAACCTACGCAGGAATTGGGGTTTCAGGAGTTTTGTCAGTCAATCAGGTGAGCAATAGTTAATTCATCTAAGAAATAGTTGCTGCATTTGAAAAATAGTTACTGCTTCTAACTGTCACACTTCTCCAAACAGGGAAATCAATTCTTTGGCAGTGTATGAATGCTCTCACCACCTGCTGGCGCGAGGTGGGAGTGTCCTGATAGGG
>CAZVXA010000037.1:0-38398 GCA_964630955.1 uncultured bacterium
GGTGAATGATCAAAGAATTTGCCGAATCAGCATAAAGGCTTCGGCAGCAGGGACACTCACAGTGGCTCCCCGGAATCTGGCTAACGACTCGATTCCCTCCAGTGAGCGGGGATGGGGGAATTGCTTTAATTGGCTTTCATAGCATGAAAAGGCTTGCAGTTTACGAGGTAAAAAATCAGAGATATCGACAAAAACATTGGGAATGAACGCTTCATCGCCAAACGGAGAAGCCCACTCAGTCTCAGACAGGGTCTCGTAACACAAAAGCTGACGCACCGGACAAGCGTTGATTGGGCGAGTGGCAACTAGAGTCGCCAGATACACCGCACGATGATCGACATGAATATCTCCACGGTAGGGAAGATAAACAATTGTCGGTTTAACAGAACGAACGACGTGGCCAATCGCATCAGCCAGATGGTATCCAGGCACCGTATCTAACCGGGGTGCAGGAAAATCTAAAAAGTGAACGCCTGCAACGCCCAACACTTCATGTGCCGCCTTCAGTTCTAAACGTTGTGCCTCTTCTTCTTCAATGGGATAAAGCGCTAAATCTCCCATCGACACGATCGCCACCTGCACCTCGTCTCCCTCAGCCACATGACGGGCGATCGTTCCTCCACAACCCAGCACTTCGTCATCCAGGTGGGGTGCAACAACAAGTACGGAATTCGTCATTCTTCTCCCTGTTTCTCCCATAGCGGTTTTCATCAGCGTAAAGTACAGGGCGTGGGGGGCAGTATCCCTACGCCGGGGTTTCCACTACACATCTAATCCATCTCTAAAAACTTACGGGTATTGGGTCCACAGCACATCAACGTGTCCACAATACTCAAGTAAGGGAGAAAGCCCAGATCCGGAAAAAGCTGCTCGTAGGTTGGAAATTGAAATTCCTGCCATTGAATGTTCACCTGTGCTCCTGCAAATGCGGCGAGATCCATATATCGTTTGCCTCCAGCACCGGAAAGATACGTGTCTGCTCCTACCGCTTTACAGGCATTGATCAGCAGTTCGCTTTTACGACCCTCAACCGCCAAAGTGGATAAATAAACAATTGGAGTTTTAATCTCCAACTCATCCATCACCCATTGGGTAAGTGCCATGTCCAGCTCACACAGGGAAGTCCACCCCCGATCCAGGATCGCCTTTAATGCAGGTGCATACCTGTCAAAATAAGGTGCCCTGGAATAATTCGTCACCAGGCTACCCCATTGCTTTTGAACCCAGGGTTGCTCAGAACTGATGACCATCTCGCTAATCAGTTCCTCATCCCGACTACCGTGGGTGACCGGAACCGTTATCCACTGTTCACCCTGTTTAGTTTTGATCTTATTTCGGTGCTGAATCCCACGACGCTCGAATTGTACATTATCCATTGCCACGAAAATGTCGCAATGGGCTAGTTTGTGGAAGAACCCAAGATAGGATAAATACTGGGGTTGATGAATGGCAGCAATGGTCATAACAGTTTGGAGATAGATAGGCAAACGTCAAACAGTGGACGGCTCCAGCAGCCTTATGACGACTTTTTTTCATAGACCCCTTCTCGCCGCAGAACAACGGGGACGGTCAACGCCAGAATCAGCAGGTCAAGCCAGAAATTCCAGTTTTCGACGTACCAGAGGTCCAGTTCAATTCGTTCTTCCCGCGTATTGTCCAGCCCCCCTTTGACTGCTTCCCATGCCGTCATTCCGGGGGGAACTAACAATCGGTGTTTCTGGCGATCGCTGTAGGTCGGCAACTCCTGAGGTAACAGAGGACGCGGCCCAACCAGACTCATTTCACCTTTCAGGACATTGATCAACTGTGGCAATTCATCCAGGTGGTATTCCCGCAGAAACCTGCCAACAGTTGTAATCCGGGGATCGCCCTTGAAGCAGTCCAAACCAGCGCCAATATTCACGGCTCCATTCACCATTGTGCGAAATTTATAAATTTTGAACGTCTGGCCTGACTGCCCCAATCGCTTCTGACAGAAGAAGATCGGCCCCGGAGAAGTGACTTTGATGGCGATCGCCATCAGTAACAGCAGCGGCGAAATTAAAACAATCCCAACGCTGGCGGTGATAACGTCTAAGGCACGTTTCAGGATGGCGTGCAGCTTGAGATGGGAGCGATCGCTCCAATACGCTTTTTTTGCAGCCTGCCACTGCTGCGGTGTCCAGTGATTGTAGTCCGAGGACTGATCGGTCAACATACTGCTTGTCGTCATCAAAACCTCCGAGATACCCCACCCGCCTACGCGGTGGGGAGAATGTCAATGTGCAATGCCGTATCAGAGTTGTGATGCTCTGGTTCAGCCAGTGCTTCAGCGTAGAGTTGTTCATGGAGTTGGATAATGTTCTGCAAATCATACAAATGAATCTGTTGCCGCCCAGTCTCCCCCATCTGCATTGCGGTGTCCGGGTCGTCCAAAATCTGACGCATGGCCTGGGCAATACCATCCACATCGCCGACCTCAACCAGCAGGCCAGCGCCATTTTTCAGGAGATCCTGTGTACCGCGAATGCGTGTCCCGACGACGGGTTTCCCCAGGGCGATCGCCTCCAGAATGCTGCGCGGTAATCCTTCCCGGTCAGAGACCAGAACCAGCGCCGTCGCCGCCTGTAGCAAGTCCACCACATCCCGCCGCACTCCCAGAAAATGCACCCTGGAGGCGATGCCCAACTCAGCCGCCAGACCTTTCATGGCTGCGACCCGATCTCCCTCTCCCCCCAGAGCAAGATGAACGTTAGACTGCTGCAAGCGGGCGAACCCCTGCAACAGATCGGTATGTCGCTTACGGGGAATAAACTCCGCTAAGCACAGGAAAAGTGGGTCATGCGCACTGATTCCCAACTCCTGCCGCACCCGCAGAGTTGCTGCTTCCGTGCCCACCTGAGCAAAGTAAGCCCCGGTGTCTACCCCGATCCCCGGCATATAGCAGACTTTTGCAGGGGCGACCAGATGTTGCTTCGCTGTAGCTTCGTCCTCCCGGTTGATCGTCACCAGATAGTCCGTCCAGCCCCCTGACAGCTTTTCCAATCCCAGGAACAGCGCATTCTTTACGCGGGGGCCTCCCTGATAGAAATGAAAGCCGTGGGCGGTATAAATCACCTTGGGTTTCCCGCGCTGCCGTAGATCCTTCAGCGCATAGCGCGTGGTGAAGGCTGCCACAGGGGTGTGGACATGCACAATGTCGTACTGTTCGGCGGCAACAATGTCGCGAATCCGGGGCGGTGCAACCATAAGATTGCGGAGATCCAGGGGATTGCGCGACCAGGTCATCTCCCAACTCTGGTCGAATGCAGCCCGTGTCTCCGCATCCTCCAGAATCCCCTGTGCCATTGCATCTACCTGCCATCCCTGGGCGCGAAAATAGCGGGCGAACGGCAGCAAGAAAGCCTGGAGGGTCGCAGAAATCGTCGTTACCATCAGCAGTTTTGTCATCAGCCCCTCCTACGCCTGTTGGCGATACCATTGCTCGGTCTGCGATCGCACATAGCGATAGAACTCACAGCGCTTCTGATGCAGAGTTGCCGCATCAAACATTTGCGCCATTTTCCAGTTACGAGCCGACATCCGGGTGAGCCGTTCGGGGTCCGTTATCACCTCCCGGAGTTTGGCCGCCAGTACCTCTACGTCGCCGGGAGTTACCAGATCCTCCGGAGCCAGCAGTTCGGGAATACCACCCACATTGGAACCAATGCAGGGGAGCGATCGCGCCATTGCCTCCACCATTGCCTTGGGTAAGCCTTCCTGAAAGGAGGGCAGGACAAACACATCCGCCTGATCCATCTGCTGCTGAACGGCCTCACGGCTGGGTAGTTGGCCGCAAAATAAGGTGCGATCGCCAATCCCAAGTGCCTGTGCCTGTGCTTCTAGCTGGGGTTGGTACTGGCCACCCCCCACCAGGGTCAGTTTCACATTGAGTCCAGCCTGAACCACACGAGCAACCGCCTCGATCAGAATATGGGGAGCCTTGTACAGTTGATTCAGCGTTCCCACGTACACCAGGTGAAGACTGCAGCTGGCCTTTGCAAAAGTACGTGGCGCGGCCACCCGCATCGTGCGGTCAATCTTCACATCAGACACCCCCACACTGTAGCCGGGACACGGATATCGGGTCTGGAGCGCCTGCTGCGTTACATACAGGGCAGCGATCGCTGCGGCGCACTGCTGCCGCAGTTCGCGGGTAGCCTGCCAGCGAAAGTAAGCCCGCAGGGGGTGCTGAACCGAACCGGGCGCGAACATATCGTAGGGGTCGGTAACCACCTCAACGCCAAACGGCTGACCTGGCTTCAAGCATTCATACGCCACCGAACCAACGGTGCAGGAGAGGCGTAGTTGAAATGCCTCTGCTTCAGCCACCGCAGCGCGGACAGCATGGCGCACCCGCCAGTAGTGCCTGGCAAACTGCCAGGGACCGACAAAGTAGGGGACTGGAGCAGCGATAACGCGATCGCCCGTGGCCTGAATCCATCCTTGCGGCGGTGCAGGCACCTGTCTGGCGCGAGCTAATAGATGCACCTCAGCGTAGACGTCGAGGTATTCGGCCCAGAGGGGATATCCCAGAGCAGCGTTTGCTGTCCATAAACTGCCGTCCGGGGTGATGGCAAATCGTTCACTGGCAGAAACAAGCACTCTCATGAGAATCCCTCCAGTTCGGGAACGAAGGCAGGCTGGGGTTGGGGTGCCAGGAGAGATTGATAAATTGCCAGTAAACTTCTGGCGCTGGCCTCCGCCGAGAATTTCTGCTGCACGCGCAACCGTCCTGCCGTTGTTAGCTGCTGGGCCAGGGGGCGATCGCGCAGTAGACGTACCACAGACGCTGCCATCCCTGAAATATCCTCAACCGGGTGCAGCAGGGCTGTTTCTCCCTCCAGTAACGCCTCGGTGACGCCAGGAATTCTGGAGGCAACGATGGGCAGTTGGGCCGCACTGGCCTCCAGAGCCACGACGGGCAGTCCCTCATGCAGCGATGGCAGCAGGAACAGGTCACACAGCCCCATTAGAGTCGGCACATCCTCACGCAGCCCCAGCAGGCGCACCGCTTGGTTTAACCCCCGGCGGTCAATTTCTGCTTCCACCTGCCGCTGCAAGGGACCCGCACCCACAATCAGCAATTTCGCCGTTGGGATTTCTCGTACCACCTGATGAAAAATCGCCAGCAGCCCAGCATGATTCTTCTGCTCAATGATCCGCCCCACATGCAAAATCAGCGACGTTTCCACAGGCCAGCCAAACTGCTGCCGGAACGCGACTTTTTCCTCAGAGGTGGGTGGATCAGGCATCCTTACCCCGTAGTACAGCACCTCTGACGAGCCACTCCTTTGGGTTCCCTTTGGGTTGATGCTGGTCAGTACCCCCTGGGAGCAGCCAGTTACCCGGTCTGAGTGACGCAACGCATAATCGACGCTAATGCCGGAGTAGAGCGATCGCAATTGCTGTAAACCAGGAAGTCGGGTCAACCATACCTGGGGGGTCAGCACGTTGGTGTTATGAAATGAGGTAATTACGGGAATTCTCCGCTGATGAGCCAGCCATACGGGAAATCCGCTGTAGGTTTCCAGATGGTTGTGCAGAATATCGTATTGACCCTGCTCTAGAATTTGCAGAAACTGACGGGCAAAACCAATGTGGGTCGGCCCCAGCGGACAACGGAAGACGGGTATCCCCATCGACTGGACATCTGCCGCCATGTCCCCAGTACTAAAACCCTTACAGCAGACATCCATCTCACAGACGTGTCGGGGTATCTGACGCAGCATTGAGACCAACCAATTCTCAATCCCTCCCCGGTTCAGACTATGGATTAAGTGTAAAACCCTCATTACAAAAGCTCCTACTCGTTATCAAAGATGATGGTTTATCCAGGCTCGTTTTGTTCCCAGAGCAATTAGCAGCGTTGGCAGACCTGCATTCTTAAACAGAAAAAAAACATTGTTATCCATATCACTCACCAGTACAACAAAACATAAATTCACCATCATCGGCAGCAACAGCAGGCGAGAATCTCCTGTCGGCCAGGTGAGGGAACAACGCCGAACCCATCCCACCAGAAAGCCAAACGGGATAAAAACAAACGGAACCGCTACTGGCCCGAAGTTGAGCATGGCCTCGCCCGCCAACCCATACACCTTAGAGGAAACCCACACCCCTGGCTTGTAAGTACCTGCACCGAAAAACAGCTCAGTGCCTTCCTTCGATTTATTGGGTGGCTTGTCAGGCAGGATGGGACTGGGCAGAAGGATGGTGGTCGCCGCTGCATAGGTTCTGCCTGCTGCATACTGATAATCACTATCTGGCTGTGACAGGCGATACAGCATCAACGCCTGGACATCACTACGCCCCATGTCTCCCAGCAGCATACTCTGGAAATCCCGGCCCGAATCCTGCTCCAGTTGAGCGAGGGCCTTGCCACCTCCAAAGGCGTTCTGCAACCCCTCCAGACCACCCGCTTTGAAAAAGCCGTAAAAGTACATGAAAAAGACAAGGAAGAGCAGGCCAAACACGATGTGCTTTTTTGTAATTGGATGCAGCCACAAGTGGATGATCCCGACTGCCCAGAACAATGCCCAGACCACATTGCTCCGGCTACCCCGCAGTCCACCGAAGAGTAGTTGTAGACCCAGAAAAATCACAATAACTGCCAGTAGCACCCACCAGCGACGCAGCCATCGCCTGTTTTTGGCAAACATGGCAAAACCAATCAGCGCCAACAGGGGAAAGCTTTCTGAGATTAAAAAGACAATGCCCAGGTTCTGAAAATTACTCGCCCCTTCCTGGGACAGATCAGTCGCCTCTGCGATATACGCAGTGATCCCACCAAACCGCACGTATACCAACAACTGAAGACCTGCGGCCAGGAGCATGGCTACCGCCAGCAGTGGAAAAAATCGTTGATAGTCAATACGCCAGGTAATCCTCCGCTGCGGCACTTTCCTGCGACTGAGCCATGGGGTTCGAAATAGGAAGTAAAACAGTAAGCCAAAGAGATTGAGAAATGCCATTTCCCCCAACCAGGGTCGCCAGTCCTGAGGAGTGGGATACCAGGGTTCAACCCACTGGTCCCAGTGAACATGCAGCAGGGGAGCCAGAAAGAAGAAATGAAACCCCAGCAGCCCCAAAATTCCAACAGGGTCAAAGATCGCCAGTCGCCCGCGCAGCCAATTCACCATGTCGATGCCGATGACGCAGCCACTGAAAAACACCGGAATCACAAACCAGTGCACCAGCTTATCCGTCTTCAGCATCAAGTAGAGCATCACTAAAGTACAGATGAGGGTAGAAATTCCGCTGGATAAAACAAGGCTGCTAAAGCGTGGCAATTGAGCTGGGCTGTAAGCTTTAGTCACCATTGGCGATCGCCCCCCTTGTCTGTTTCAGGTACATTGCCTGCAATTGCTGAGCCGAGCGATTGATATTGAACGGACTATTCTGAACAATCTCCACGGCATATTGTGCGCTAATGGCAGCAGGGTGACTCAGAACCGCCTGAATCTGAGAGACCCACTCAGCCGCAGACTGCGAAAGCGACAAACGATGCACCAGGGAAGGAACCACGTCTGCTTCCAGTGGAACGTTGTCTGAGATAAAACAGGGCAATCCTGCGGCCTGAGCCTCGATCAAAACAATCCCCAATCCTTCAAAGTGAGAAGGAAAGACAAAAGCATCTACCACTCCCTTAAGCAGAGCAGGAATATCTGGGCGGACGCCCGCAAATGTCGTCTGATCCGCAAGCCCCAGGCGTGTCACTTCCTGCCGTATCGCGTCCTGTAAAACGCCTTCCCCGACCAGCAACAGGTGTAAATTGGGTTGTTTCCGTACCAGATCGGCTGCAATTTGTAGCAGAAAAGCGTGATTCTTCTGCACCACGAAGCGGCCAATATGCCCAATCACCAGAGCATCTGGAGGAATGCCAAGGGCCGTTCTCAGGGTATGACCGTTGTACTGGCGTTGAAATGGTTCCAGATCAATGCCATAGTGGAGCGTTTGCCAGCGGTCATCTTGCATCCAGCGATCGCCAAACAAATTTGCTGCTGCATCCTGACTGCACCCGAAGCCCAGCGTTGCATATCGCTGAATCCAGCGCCGCATCAGCATCAGGTACAGCCGACGCAGCGGTGAGGCGATCGCTTCGACCGCCGAGGTGTCGATGTGGCTGTGGGCAATCCGCACCGGGACACCCGCCTGTTTGGCAATCCGCAGCACGAAGCCGCTGAAATGGTGGACATGGCTGTGGACCACATCGTAGGGGCCTGTGGTGTCCAGAATTTCCCTGAACTGACGGGCATATTTCAGCGGTTGTCCCACACTGTCACAGCAGATCAGGCGGCTGCCCAGCGCCAGCACCTCCGGGTCATAGGAGCAGGGTTGAGGGGTGTGGACTAGAAAATCCATCTGAAACTGCTGCCGATCAGAATGCCGTAGGATGTGCATCAACCAGGTCTCAATCCCCCCCCGTGTCATGCCGCCGACGACGTGGAGAATCCGTAAGGGACGAGTGTTTGAAGTTCGTGCCATCCACCCCAGCGTCTCTGGTCTATCCTGCTCAATCATGTTTTCCAACATCAGCTCCACCTCCATCAGTCTCTAATCGTTGCCATTGCGTGGAAGTTTGGCCCCAGCATAAACGCTCGATTGTGGGGCTGATTTTCCAGGCTGAGCAGAATCGTTTCCACATTCTCTCTCCGACCATCGTTACGGGGTTGGATCACAATCGGCGCAGATGCTGCTCCTGCGGGGATCGTGACCGATCGAGTAGGGGCTGGATAATCCTGTCCAGCGATCGCCGTCCCCCGCACCTGATAGGTCACCCTGAGGGGGCGACTCAGATTTCCAGACCGTGTCACTTGAAACCGGGCCGCAACTCTGCCTTCAGACGCCGTAGAATTGAGGGCCGTAATGTTCACAATCGTCGGAACACTGCGAATAAACTGCAAGTTCACATAGTTGCCATTGTCTTTTTCACTGGGAAGAATTCTGAAAAAAGCATCATTCAGGTTTGTCACAATCCGCCCCCGAATCGATAGGTTCTCGAAGACTGCCTGAATATTCCGCTGGCGATCGAAACCCTGAAACGTTGAGCGATTCCTACCGGGATTTAACACCGTCAAATTTTGCACAAAAACATTGCGGATCGCCCCCAGGGTATTGGTGGTCGATAGGGGTTCCCATTCAGCTTCTTTGATGCGCCATTGCAGCATAGAGGCACTCCCCCACTCCTGGCCCGCCTGGGTGGGGTTGAGAATCTCCTCAAGCCGAATATTCTTAAAAAAGATATTTTCAAAATCGGCCCCCGTCACAGGCCACAGACCGGACATCTCATCCGCAGCAACGACATCAATATTCTCGTAAGTAACGTTGCGAATGGCGCTCTGCTGGACGGTTGTACCGATCTTGAAGGCTCCCCCTGCATAAAGTACAGAGTTGCGAATATTGATATTCTCATTGTTGCTCAGTGTGGGTTGGAGGCGATCGCCCCCGTGTGATGTCGCATCATCTGTCCCCCAGTACAAAATATTGTCCACCAGAATATTGCGAGACGACCAGAAGACAAACCCATCGGTATTGATATGTCTGGGATTGGGAGCAGCCAGAATCTTCACGTTATAGAGATTGAGATTTTCGGTATAAAGCATGGCAACATTTGCCACTGCCGGGTCGATGAGGGTGATCTCACTCAGGTGGATGTTTCGAGAATTTCTGATCTCAATCAGGCTGTACCACCCCCCGCGAGAACGCCAGAAGGAGCCATTGCCATGGATTGCTCCCCGCCCACGAATCTGCACATTGCTGGCTCCATTGATGAACAGGAGTCCCTTACCGTAGGAGGGGAAGGTACTTCTGCTGGCAACGAGTGTTGCACCTGCTGCCAGGTAAAAGGTCATGTTGCTCTTCAAGTTGAGCTGTTGCACGTTGTAGCTTCCCGGTGGGAAATACAGCACACCTCTACGGGAACTGACAAAATCGATTGCCCGCTGCACCCGTGCCGTCACATCCGTCGCACCCGTATTGTCCACCCCAAAATTTCTGACATTGACGACCGTTCGACTGCGCAATGAGGGCACATTCTCCTCAACTGCCTCAGCAAGAATAATCAGTGGCTCTGGCAGGCCATTCATTTTGTGCAGAATCAGTTTGCGGGGAGCGTTCAGGGAGAAAGAGAGGCGGTTGCCCGTGACTCTGGCAGGAATCCGATAGGCAATGGGGCTGAGGCGATACGTTCTGATCGGCTGGGCAACGTTGATCGTAATATCGGCTCGTCCAGCAAATGAAAACTGGACGTAGTGCAGCGAATTGTAGGTCTGGACTGGCACTTGACGACCGTTGACCGTAATTGAGTAGCGTGTACTGCTAGCACGGACATTGGTAGCCTGAAGCATGGGCGGCAACGGAGGTGATTGGTTTGACGAGACAGACGGTTCGGTGGCTCTGTTGGATGGGCGATCGGAAGTGAATAAGCCATGGTTCCGCATGAGCAATGTTCTGCCTGGAGCGCCAGAATTGGCCATCCAGAGTGCTCCCGCCAGCACCCCTGTACCGCCAAACAGAAATAGCCAGACAAGATGTCTGTGACTGGGTGCTGCCCAATGGGCGCGTAAAGCACACAACTCCTGCTTCACCATTCTGCTAATACCACTTCTCCAGGATTGGTAACCTCTACAAAGACGATGCATAAACCTTTCCCTGAACAGTCACGACTAAACAAAATTCGGTTACTGATCAAATCTGGTTTCCACCGGGATTCGATCCAGCCGATGTAAGGCATAAAGAATCACTCCCGAACTGGCAACGGCACGAACAATCGCCGCGAGAATCAGCGCGATCGCCACCCCCTGCAAACCCATCGATGGCACCAGCAGGAAACAGCTCACGGCTGACGTCAGAGTCACCAGCCCAAATACGAAGACCTGTACCCGAAGCTGGCGCGCAGCAGTCATGCCTTCGCCCGTCAGGGAGAAGGTGTACTCAATGGCTGCTGCTGTCATCAATCCAATAAACAAACCGTGGTACTGGGCATACTCACTGCCGTAAAGCAGAGTCAGAATGAACTGACCCGCAAACAGAGTGATCATCAGCGCCAGACCTCCCAACAGCGCCCCAACAGCCAGTAACTTCAGCAACAGGTTACGAAAGGCTATTTTGCGATCGGGCGCGTAATACCGGGCGAGGCGTGGGCTGGCGGACTGGCCCAGTGCCCCAATCACCATATCGCCTGCGACTGCCAGGTAGGCGATCGCCGCAAAAATACCCAGCGCTGCTTCCCCGAGATAGCCCTCAATCAGATACCGGGGAATGTTGGTATTGAGGGAGATCAACAGCATCACCAGCCCCAGCGGTAACGTCAGTTGCACCAGCTTTTTCAGAACAGGAAATTGCCACCGGGGCAGCAGTTCCTGAGTGGGGTGCTGGAGCAATCGGGCACTACTGTGAAGGTCGTAAGTCACGAGTACAATCATCCAGGCAATTGCTAACCCCAGAACTCCGCCCACCGCACTGCCGGAATAGGAGATCCCGGCGAGCACCAGTGCCAGCGCCAGCGTTCCCCGCAGAATCAGCGATCCGGCAATTCGATCCATTTGTTCATGCTGTTGAATCAAGCCATACATCACGTCGCTGAGAGACTCGGAAGCTTTGGCAAGACCTACCAGCAAAATCACCCAGGACGTCTCTGTGGGAAAGCGGGCGATCGCCACAATCCCCGCAATCACCAGGAGCGCCATCCCGGTTGAGAGCAGGCGCAAACCCAGGTAATCGCTAAACTGATACTGCTGTCGCACATCCGTCGCCTGGATATCGCGCAACTGCAAATTGGCGAACAAAATCACGGGTGCGGCGATCGCCAGCCCCAGCGTAAACTGTCCCAGCATCTGGGCGTTTCCCAGGCGGGTAAAAGCGATCAAAATTCCCCATTGACAGGCTGCATAGATGGCATTGCCTGCAAAGGTCCAGGAAAAATTCAGATGTAAAGGGAGTGACTTGTTCAGCATGACCTCATTGGGGGGCATATCTTGGGAACTTAGCAGACAAGACCGAGTCTGGGGTGCTGGTCAATCAAACGCCTTGCATCCTCATGGCTGAGCGGCTTCGAGAACAAATAGCCCTGGCCATGCGTACACCTCAAACCTTTAAGCTGGTCGAGTTGCGTCGAAGTCTCCACACGGGTGGCAATCATCTCGATTTTCAAGTCATGAATCGTACTCATCACCGCCTGAACAAACTCCCAATCTCCCTGATTGGCCTCGATCTCACTGATCACCAGCGAATCAAATTTGAGACTATCAAACCGTTTGAACACCAGGCTGGGCAAGTGTTTCAAGAGACGCAGGAAAGGATAGTCCGTACCAATATGATCCATCTGGAGCTGGACTCCCAGGGCACGGATTTGAGGTAATAGGGCGATCGCCAGGTCGGTGTGTTCTCGCAGGAAGGTCTCAGAAATTTCCAACTTCAGACAGTGGGTAGCCGTTGGATACTCCTGCAAGATCTGCTCCAACCGCTCAACAAAATCGGACTGCCGTAACTGCTGCATCGACAGATTGACACTAATCGCCACGTCTGGACTCAACCCCCGTTGCTGCCACTGTTGAATGTGGCGGCAGACCTCAGCGATCGCCCACCATCCCAGGGGAATCACCAGTCCACTACGTTCAGCGACGGGCAGAAATGTTTCAGGGGTGAGGGGGGACTTGTGTGGCCTCTGCCAGCGCAGCAGTGCCTCAAAGCCTGCTAGCGCACCTGTTTCCAGGCAAATAATGGGTTGATAGTACAGGGAAAATTCATCATGGTCGAGGGCCAGTCGCATCGCAGTCTCGATCTGGGTCGCTGTAGAGATCATCGAGGTCGGTGATCCCTGAACGACATGGGGAGACAGGAGGGGGATAGAGGCGGCAGCAGTGGCGATCGCCTGACTATCCGGTTCCGGTTGCAGCACGGCAATTCCACTACCATTTGGGGTATACCCGGGTACCACCTGTTGCAGCAGGTGGTAGATGCGTTTGGCATCATTCCTCTCTGCTGCTTCACACAGTTTGCCAATCTGGTCGTTTAGCGTTTCTGAGAGACAGTGGCTGGCATTCTGTACAATCAAAATCTTGTTGTGCTGAGTGTTTTCGTAGACCTCACCAGGAATAAACAATTCCTCGAATAATTTCTCCCCTGGTCTTAACCCCGTAAAGAGAATATCGATATCACGTCCCAACTCGTATCCCGATAGATCGATCAAATCCTTCGCCAGATCCACAATCTTGACGGGCTTCCCCATGTCAAGCATCATTACCTCGCCCCCATGACCCAGAACGGACGCCTGGAGCACCAGTTGAACCGCCTCGGGAATCGTCATGAAGTAGCGGCAGACATCGGGATGAGTCACCGTAATCGGGCCTCCTGCATCAATCTGACGCTTAAACGTAGGAACAACGCTGCCTCGACTCCCCAAAACATTGCCAAACCGCACCACAACGTAGGAGTACCCGGTCTTACGAGCCGCCTGGAGCACAATCATCTCTGCGACTCGCTTGGTTGCCCCCATGACGTTAGTGGGATTCACCGCCTTGTCCGTTGAAATCATGACAAAGTGCTGAACGCCGTGTTTGACAGCAGTATCAACAAGCTGTTGGGTGCCCAAAATATTGCAGGTCACTGCTTCGGGCGAGTTAAACTCCATCAGCGGTACATGCTTGTGCGCAGCAGCATGAAACACAATGTCAGGATGAAAGTGGGTGAACACATAATCCAACCGAGACTGACAGCGAATATCTGTCACAAAAATTTCGATGTGGGGTAGCGGATGTTGCGGATCCAACCGTTTACTGAGGTCGTGCAACAGTTGATTCAACTCCTGCTGGATCAAGAAGACAGAATTTTCGCCTTTCCCCAACAACACGACCTGCTGAGGCTGACATTTAAGAATCTGCCGACACAGTTCACTGCCAATTGACCCCCCTGCTCCAGTCACCAAAACTCGCTTACCCTTCAAAAACTGAAACACTTTTTGAACGTCGGTCTGAATTGGTTCACGGCGGAGTAAATCTTCGATTTGAATGTTGCGCAGTTTGGTCAACGGCACCCGATTGTTGAGCAGTTCATGAATTCCCGGTAACGTAACGGTCTGAGCCCCTACCTTGCGACAAATTTCGACCGTTTCTCGGATAATCGTTCCAGGTGCCGAGGGGATCGCAATAATCACCTTCCGAATCTTCAGAGAGCGAATCAGGCGAGGAATCGCCCGGCGATCGCCCATCACGCTCAACCCATGAATCTTCAACCCCTGCTTATCTGGATCATCATCGACAAACGCAACCGGAAGGTAACCCAAATTGGGTTGCCGCTGCATCTGCTGGACAACCGAAACGCCTGCATTCCCTGCCCCCACGACGATGACCCGGCTACCCAGGTACCTGCCGCGTCGTATTTGTTGCGATCGCTCCAGCGTGACTGCGAAAAAGCGGACGCTGGCCAGCACCAGCAACCCCAGCAACCCATCAATGATCGGCAGCGAACGGGGTAGAGCGTCCAGAGGGGAAGCGATCAGGTAGTAGATCGTTTCGAAGAATAAAACCTGCAAAACAATAATTTGAGCCGTTGGAATTAGGAGTTGCGACAGCTCCTCCAGACCCATATACTGCCTGCAATATCGATAGAAACTTCCTGAAAACAATACTCCCAATTTTATGGCCAGAAAAAGCGGCGTGATGATAATCAGACCACTCCAATAATGGGAGATTTCAAAATAAGCATCAAGCCGAATAACCAGCGCAAGTAAGGGTGTGAAGAGGAAGAAGGCTATATCGATCAGGAATAAACGCAGATTCCTCGCCTTTAAGCACTTGCGCGTTTTATTCCATGTTTTTGTAACCATTTGGGGCAGTCCTCTCTTTGGGGGGGAGCAAAGATGGATCTCGGATTCTTGGTTTTGGATAAGCAATTCACTAATGATATGCAACTGCCTATCAAATCAATGCGATTCTTAATTCTTAACCAATTCTGAGACCATGCAGTTGAAGTGAATCAGAAACGACACTCCAGCAATCCTGTTTGATTGGTGAGAGGGTGTCAGGGGGTGGTTCCCCCTTGAGGGTGTCAGGGGGTGGTTCCCCCTTGAGGGTGTCAGGGGGTGGTTCCCCTTCTCACAACCGATTTAGGATTGCTATCAAAGCTGGATTGTCAGCTCAATGGACAGTGATGAGACCTGGATAATTTAACCAATCGTGCCTATCGGGAAAAAGTTTTTATTTTTATCACCAACAACATTTGTTGATTTACGAGGCAAAGGGTGCAAATATGTTGCACCCCATAGGGAAGTACAACTCCACGAAACCCAGTACACACAGCAACAAAAGGATGCACAGCGCTTGGCGCTGAGATAGAACCAAGGTTTTTGTTGAGAGCCGCGCAGAGCGCGGCTCTCAACAAAAACTTTGTACCACACGCGCTTGCAAAGCAGTGGATACAGCGTTTTTCATGTTGGTGAGGTACGGGGGGGCGGGGACGAAACCGCCCTATCCCCTTCTCACAAATGAGTCAGGAGTAATAAATCAACGATGCGCTTCAATTTTTATTTCGTACAGGTTTGACAATCAGATGTCCAGGGTTGCTGGAACGACCCTTTGCTCAAGAAGTCGGTCAACTTAGAACAGAGCCTTCCTTTCTCTAAAAGAGAGAGACTGGCAAACTTTCTTGTTTTTAAGGGGACACGAGACAGACAAAAAACTGAGTCTCATGCGTTGTCAACAATACAACTTGCCCCTATTGCAGCAGACACCACTCTCCGGATCAACGACCGGAAAAGTGTATTGAGTATCCTGGAATACGACGTGCTCGATTCTGTATCGATAATCTAAAACAGAACGATCAGGTAGAGATAACAGAAGTTAATTGACACATTTGTGCCGTTTATTCAGCTTCTTCAACAGGTCAGCTTCTTCAACAGGTCAGCTTCTTCAACAGGTCAGCTTCTTCAACAGGTCAGCTTCTTCAGCAGATGCATCAGGAGTGATCTCTGCACCACCGGCATAGTATGAATCATATGTCGGCAAAGTATTTCTCAGTTTAAAGTTTCCGTGAAGAAGTACTCGTAGTTTGTATACTAAGATCTTGCACCTTGCTTAAAGAAAAATCAAAACCCTGATTCTGCCGCCGAGGAGCGGCGGCAGAATCAGGGTTTTGATTTCTGGTGAAAGATCTCAGCAGACAGCCTTTTCCAGGCTAATGAGGTACGGTGAGTGCGGGATGATCTGCCTCAAGCAGTCGTCAAAGCGGTCGAGTGCGCCCGAAATCCGGCTTTATTCAGGGCGACCACCGCTGCATGGTGATCCTGCACCCGGAACTGAGCACCCAACCGCACCAGTTCGCGCCGCTGCTGATTGGTGATCACCGCGATCACAGGCACCTTGCACTTGTCTTCCTCACCGCGATTGCCCAACAGCACCGTCCGCAGTTCATGCTGGCGTGTGATATCTGAGGCCACCTGCGGCTCCAGTTCCACCATCACCAACTGCACGGCATCAACAGGTTCCGCATCTTCGATGATGAGCTGAATCCGATCATCACGTCGATCAACTTTCCCCCACAGCATCAGCCGTGCATCGGTTGTGACCAGGCTACTAATCTTTTCATAAGCCTTTGGGAAAATCACCGCCTCCGCCTGTCCCGTCAGGTCTTCGATCTGCACAGTGGCCATTCGATCGCCCTTCTTGGTCGTGCGGGGGGTGACCACCGTGATCATGGCGATCGCACTCACCGTCACGCTTTCGGGCTGGTCTCCCAGATCGCTGAGGTTCACCGGAGCCAGCAGTTTCGCGGCCTCCCGTACCCGATTCAGCGGATGGTCTGAAATGTAGAAACCCAGCAGTTCTTTCTCCAGCTTCAGCCGTTCCTGTGAGGGGAAGTCTTCGGTAGCCGGAGCTTTGGGAGCCGATTCAAAGCTGGCTGCCGCCTCACTGACAGCGGGACTTTCGGCAAACAGGTCAAACAAATTCCCCTGGCCAATTGCCCGATCCCTGGCCCGCGACTGTGCCCAGTCCAGCACCAGCTCCAGATCGTGCATAAGCTGTCTGCGGTTGCTGTCGAGGCTGTCCAGCGCCCCACACTGGATCAGTGATTCCATTGCCCGTCGGTTCACCGTGCGCGGGTCTACCCGGCTGCACAGATCCCCCAGTGATTTGAAGTTACCATCCTGCCGTGCCTGGAGAATCGCCTCGATCGCCCCCATCCCCACGTTTCGCACCGCAGACAGCCCAAACAAAATACTGTGATGCAGCGGTGTGAAGTCAATTTCAGAACGGTTAATATCTGGCGGCTCCACCCGAATCCCCATCGTCGTACAGGTGGAGATATACTTCTGCACTTTCTCCTGGTCGTCGGCGTTGGCTGTCAGCAGTGCCGCCATGTACTCAACGGGATAGTTGGCCTTCAGGTAGGCCGTCTGGTAGGTGACGTAACCGTAGGCGGTGGAGTGGGATTTGTTGAAGCAATTGGAGGCAACCAGGCCATTGTCCAGCAGAAAATTATGGTCGTGTTCGACACCGATATCATAGACGGGCTGAACCCCTAACGACGTGCGGCGGATGATTTTGACCATTGGCGATCGCCCCTCAACAAATGCAGACACTTTACCAGAAGGTATCTCATACTATAGCGCTTTCCACCTCCAAAGATCTGGCCGATCATCGAAGATATAGCGTTTGGTTTAGTAAAGGTACTACTATATCTAGCGGTTCTGCGCAGAGTCACTTCACCCTCTCAATCCAGCCCTGATAGACGTAGGATGTGTTAGGCGCTAGCCGTAACGCATCACCAGTAAGCCAGGGGTCGATGCGTTACGCTACCGCTAACGCATCCTACAGAAGGGCCGCTTCGCATTGATACTGGTAGAAGCGCCAGTTAATGCTGATTCGCTTGCGCAACCCGCTTTACTTTCTCAATCCAGCCCTGGTAGTGATTGAGAATTTCGGAGTAGGGGGCCGTCGTCTCAGAGATCAGTTGAAACAGTGAAGGGGGAAATCGTTGGGGAAGCAGACGGTGGCAAGCTCTGGCGATCGCCTCCCGCACATTAAACTCAATAAACAGCGCTTTAGAAACATTGGTGGGAACAGCATAATCCGCCAGATCCACCAGGGCATGGGCATCGGGCAGACGACGTTGGGTGAATTCAGGGAGAGCGATCGCCCAATCATCTGCAAATTCGGTTAGCAGACGGTCAAACACCGTCACATCTTCAAAAGCGGCATTACAACCCTGGCCAATCGAGGGGGACGCGGAGTGGGCTGCATCACCGATTAGCAGAACGCGATCGCCCTGGTGCAAACGACTACAGCGAACCGTCAAAATCCGCGACAGGGGACGTTCCAGAAAAGCAGTCGCTTCCTCAATGGGCAGCAGACTACCGATTTCGGGAACGTTCTGCTTGAAGAACGCCAGTACCGCATCGGCAGTGGTGAGCGATGCGGTGGGATTGCGATCGCGGGGAAACAGAATCACGCCACTCAGGGAGCCATCAGCCTGGTGCAGCAGGATAATCCCCACGCCCTGATCAACCTGCCAGTAATGGATGTCACCCGGTCTTGCTAAAGTATGGGATGAATCCGATGGAACAGGTAAGAAGATAGATTTGTAATCTGCTGGAATATGCTTCTGCGAATAATCAAATAATTCAGTGTTAAGCAGATGTTGACGAATGATGGAGCCTGCACCATCTGCAGCCACCAGCCGATCGTAGTGAATAATTGAGTCAGTTTCACTCTGGAATCGAATCGTCTGTTCTGCGAAATTAACCTGCGTACCCACCTGATTAAAGTGAACCTTCAGACGACTGGCATCGTAGTGTTGGGTTAGTTGTTCCAGAAGGGCGATCGCCAGTTGAGTGCGATCGATTGCGTAGACAAAACTCTTGCGAGAGCGGCTGCGCGTTTTGCCCGACTTCTGGTGAAATACGGACCCGGTGATCTCCACTGTCTTTGCTTTGACCGCTGCCTCCAGTCCCTCAATCGGTCGCAGCGCACTCAGCCCCCGCTCCGTCAGCGACAGCGGATAGGTCCGCACCTTTGAAAATGACACCAGTCGAGGGTCGCCCCGCCGCTCATAGAGGTCGATCGCGTAATCAGCATCCCGCCGCAGCAGGTAGTGCGCCAGCAGGAGACCACAAGGCCCCGCACCAATAATCGTCACTTTTTTTGTCATCGGATGCCCTCATCTGCTGATACAAATCAGATACAGTGCTTTGCAAGCACGTGTGGTACAAAGTTTTTGTTGAGAACCGCGCGGAGCGCGGTTCTCAACAAAAACTTTGGTTTTATCTCAGCGCAAAGCGCTGTATATCAATCCTAAGTGGTTTGTGAATACACCCTCTGGTAATGCTGTAGTGGGCTAAGGCATTGTAAAAAAACAATTTCACGCTTTGTGCGATCCAACCCCACCCCAGCCCTCCCCTTTGCAAGGGAAGGGCTGGGGTGGGGTGCATTCATTCCATGAGGTTATTCATTTACAAGCCCTAAGCTAAAAACCCATACTCAGCAGTGGCACGGCGCAATGCGCCGTGCCACTGCTGAGTATGGGTTTTCGAGCAGTTGCTACACTCCACAACTCCCCCCAGCAAAACCCACGGAAACCGATCGCCCCAGCAACCGTACTATGCCATTGGGGTCGATCGCCCATCCCTCCGCCTCCATCGGCATCTCATCTGCTGCCAAAGGATCGGGCGGCTCCACTTTGGCACTGGCTATCTGAGATGGAACGGTGACCCAGGCAACGTTTGGTGTCGTATTCAACGTCTGGGTGGGATCAGCGGGGAGGCCACCTCGACCCGTGATGAAAAAGGCATTGCGATCGCCCTCCTGAGCAGCGATCGATCCGCTTGCGCCGGGGCAGGCGCGGGCGATCTGGCTGGCAGCGTCTACGATATTGGCGGGAAGTTCGGCTAAACCCTGACTGGGATCAATGTCCACACCGTTGATGCTGACATTCCCCTGGAGACCAAAACGAGAGCTGGCGGTAATGTCGCTGAAATCAGTAGCGCTGGCCCGAAACTGGATGCCAAAAATGCCATCGGTGATGATGTCGATATTGCCCCCCCGGCCTCGAAAGGCATCGGCCTGAATATTGCTATCCTCGTTAGCAACGGCTGCGATCAGTCGGGCATTGAGCACCATATTACCGCCGTTGCCGCCCTGCTGTGCGGTACCTGCACTGGTGGAGAGATTACTGCCCGATCGCAACAGCAGTAGCTGATTCACCTGGAGGCTGACATTACCACCATTACCAGAGTTCGTGCTGGCCTGGAGATTGGCCAGATTCAGCAGGCGCATCTGATCTGCGGTAATTTGTACATTTCCCGCGACCACATCCCGGCTGGGATTATTACTTCCCGTAGCGATCAATGCGCCATTCTGCACGGTAAGCAAAGGCGTATTGAGGGTAAGATTACCACCGCGTCCAGTAGCAGGGCTTCCCGGTTGCCCGACAAACGGGGTGCCAGGAATGCCACCTGAGAAAGTGAGCAAACTGGTGGGAGCAAACAACCCTACCGCTGTACCGTCCAGCAGGACAGATTCGCTTGCGGTCACCCGAATATTCCCCGCATCGCCCTGACTCTGGGTGGTGGCCTGGATGACAGCACCGTCGCGCAGGGTGAGCCGCTGCGTGTTGATGGCGATCGCCCCACCTCGCCCGCTGGAACCAGGTAGGGTAAAAGCGCTGAGGGCACTGGGCAGGGGCACCCCCCGAACCAGAAAAGGAGTGCCTGTGGGCGATCGCCCAATTCCCGCCAGTTCGATATCTGTCGCATTCACCGTTAGCGTTCCTGCGTTCCCCTGCCCAAACGTTTCTAAACCAATCTGCGCACCCTCTAAAATGCGTAGCTGATTCGTCCACAGCGTAATATCCCCGCCGTCCCCTGTTGCGTCGGGATTTACTCGCGCAAAAATCCCGCTAGCTTTCAGTCCATCTATCAGTTGCACGAGGCCACCCAGGTCAATGGTGTTAGCCCTGATCGCAATTGTTCCGCCCGTCCCGTTGCCATCCGCGTTGGCTTCAATCTGCGCTGCATTTCGCATCCGCAGTTCTCCCGTTTGCAGGGTAATGTTGCCACCCCGGCCTTCGCCAAAACTGGTCGCCCCAAGCAGAGCATTATCCAGAATTAAACGGTTGGCCTGAATCACCATTCCGCCACCGGGGCGATCCTCGGTGTCCGCAAGGATTTGGGCGTCCTCAATCAGGCTAATGCGATCGCCCCACAGCCGCACTGTCCCTCCAGCATCGCCACTGACATCCACCAGCGCTCCTGCAAACAGGTCAATGTTGCCCAGAGATTGCACCGTGCCTAAATCGACTACCCAGTTGTTCCCCAGCGTCTGCAACGCCACCTGTTGCCCCGCACCCACACTCCCCAACGCCACGCGCCCCTCTTCGGCAGTAATGGCTCCATCCATGGCCAGACTCCCCCCCAACAGCAGCAGCGATCGCCCCTCCGGCACCTGTAATCCGGGACTCTCAAAGTCGTTGGCTCCCGAACGGTTAACGATATTCCCCGGACGCCTGCCAAACTGGAGGCCAACCGGAACACTCACCGTCAACAGCGGGTCTGCCTGAGGCGCACTGGCGCTGAACTGGACGCCATCTTGAAATAGAACGCGATCGCCCGTGGCAGCCAGAAAAGAGCCGGGGACGTTGAGGGATGAATTGGGGCCAAACACAATTCCGTTAGGATTCAGCAGCAGCAGATTTACCGCTCCGTCGGACGACAGCACCTGCAACCGCCCATCAATTTGGGACGCCGTATTTCCTGTAATCCGCGCAAAGATATGCGCCACCTGGGGACTGAAGTCCTGAAACGAAGCGGTTCTTCCCTGGGGCACCGAGAAGGTTTCAAAACTGTGGAACAGGTTTGTACCACGCTGGGTGCCGCCTCGAATCACCAGTGTGTTGCCAGCAGGCTGCACCTGGGAGGAGTTGGGGAGGGTGCGATCACCCACAATTTGCCCTGCTGCGGGGAGGGTGAGACTTCCCAGCACAATGGCCGTTATAGATAACCCGGTGAATTGTTTCACAACTCCCTCTGTTCTCCTTCGCAGGGATATCCACCTCCCTGCCCCCTTAACCAACGGTTCCCCCGGAAAATGTCAAATCGGAAAATCCGATTGTCACATCAGAAAGAATGGCGATCGCATCCAATCCACCGGGTCCCTGGAAATAAATTGTGGTGTCGGGGGCTGCGCTGCCGCTGAAGTTGCTGACAGTATCCAGAGAATAGTTGGCGCTGCTGCCAGGAAGGCGGATCACGTCTCCTTCCAGTTTACGAAAATCGGTGATGATGGCGTTTCCATTGCCTTTGTAGTGGAGGGTGCCAAAGTTGTCTAAGACAAAGGTGTCTGCACCGCCTCCCCCTGTGAGCCTGTCAAACTCGGTGTCCGTTGGCAGGAAGCCAAAACCATCCAGGCGATCGTTGCCATCCCCCCCAATCAAATTATCACTGCCGTCTCTACCGAGAAGGAAATCATCGCCAGCACCGCCCGACAGCGTGTTATTCAGTTCATTCCCCTCCATTAAATTATTGAGATTATTGCCGTTCGCGTTTCTGGCGGTTGTTTCAGGAAGCAAGCTGATATTTTCCAGTCCCGCCTGTAAATTCCAGTTAATTGCCGTGCGAACCAGGTCACTCCCGCCCGTGTCAACAATTACATCCCAATAGCTATCGACAAAATAGGTGTCGTCACCCAGTCCGCCCTCCATGCGATCGCGCCCTGGGCCACCATCCAGCTCATCGGGACCGTCGCCGCCCACCAGTAAATCATTGCCTTCCCCACCGTTCAGCTTCTGGCTCAAAAAATCCTCGCCGGGACCAGCATACAGACTATCGTCTCCGAGGCCCCCAAACAGCGCATCGGTCCCTTCCTGACCAAACAGGCGATCGTTCCCCGACATGCCATCCATAATGTCGCGGCCAGGCCCCCCCTGGAGGTTGTCATTACCTGCGCCCCCGTTGAGATAGTCGTCGCCCTCTCCCCCCCGCAGCGCATCAAAACCTTCATCTCCCAGCAGGGTATCGTCGCCCGCCTGCCCCTCCAGCACATCATTCCCCGTTTCACCGCGCAGGGTGTCACCACCGCCACCACCACGCAAGACATCGTTTCCGGCACCTCCGTAGATCACATGGATCGCGTCTCCGGCGTTGATGATGTTGTTATGTGGGCCAAGCTGAATGGGGGCTGGCCCCTGAGCATCAATAATGACAATAAGCGCTTCTCGAAAGGCACCCGTCCGGGTAACCAGGGGGGTTTCGTTGGGGCGAGTCTGGAGGTTGACGGGAGCCATTCCGGCTCGCCAGGTGTTGAGTTGGCTGGCGGTAAAGGAGAACAGATTGGCCCCCCCAAATCCGTTGATCGTTGTGTCCCAGGACTCCTGAAGCAGATAGGTTTCCTTTGTAAAGCCAAGACCTGTGGTGTCCCCATCCAGGGTTAACACAAAAATATTGGTGCCATCCACAACGCCATCGTTATTCACCCGCAGCGCCAGGGGCCGTAGACTCTGGTTGGGCGCAAGTTGAATGTCAATGTCCAGCAGCGTTCGCTCGCTCAGGTCGCCGTTGGGGTAGGGTAGGTTCCACTCTGGAATCAAGCGATCGGGGATTCCAGCCCGACCGTCCCCCCAGAAAGTTGCACTGTTTCGGCCTCTGGCGCGGGCACGTCGGCGTTTGGTGGCCATCTCAGGAATGCTCCTTCACTTCGGTAACTGCTTTTACAGAATACGCAGGCAGCGATCGTATTTCCGAGAAATGTAAAGTTTACGTAAAGCCCGCATAATCCTCTCAGCCACCTCCGATAAGTCCTCAAGCGCATCCTGAAACATTCATCACCCACTGACTGAAGGTTGCAGGGTCGATCATTCGACATTCAACTGAGAGGAATCCTGAAAATGGCAATTATTACCGGAACCAATTTTAACGACAATCTGAACGGCACGATTTTCAGCGACACCATTTACGGACGGGGCGGTAGCGATCGCCTGTTCGGTGGACTGGGCAATGATGTGCTGTACGGCGACCGGGAGCGGTTGGTGGTTCTTCCGCCCGTTATCCGGCTCCCTATCCCCCGTCCTCCCCTCCCAGTTCCCCCCACCCCCATCCTGCCGCTCCAGGTGGCTCCCAGCAATAATGTGCCCAACATCAACCTGCCGATTATTCCACTGATTGGCAACAACGACTATCTGGATGGGGGACTGGGAGCTGACACGATGTACGGTGACCAGGGCAACGATACCTATGTGGTAGACAACCCAGGCGATCGCGTCATCGAAGTTGCAGGCCAGGGCATCGACACGGTGCTTTCCTCCATTAACTACACCCTGACTCCAAACGTGGAAAATCTGACGCTGACAGGGTCGGCGATCTCCGGGGTGGGCAACGCGTTAAATAACACCATCATTGGCAACAGCCTCAGCAATCGCCTCGCAGGACTGGACGGCAACGACTTCATTGATGGTAGGCTGGGGGCTGACATCATGTCCGGTGGTCGGGGCAACGATACATTTGTAGTGGATAATTTTGGCGATCGCGTCATCGAAGGTCTGGGCGAAGGTACTGACCTGGTGCTCTCCTCCGTCAGCCATACCCTCGGCGCAAATGTAGAAAACCTGACCCTCACAGGCTTTGCCTTCTCTGGCGTGGGTAACAGCCTGAACAACTTCATCCAGGGCAACAATGTCAGCAACTTCCTGGAAGGTAAGGCGGGTGACGATCGCCTGCTGGGCGAAGGTGGCAATGATCGCCTGATCGGTGGCACAGGTCGAGACGTATTGTTCGGCGGCACGGGCAACGACATCCTGATTGGTGCTGACCCCGCCGCAGTGAATCCCGGACGCGGTGAGATCGACATCCTGTTCGGCGGTACGGGCCGAGATACCTTTGTCCTCGGCACCAGCACCAAGACCTTCTACGACGACGGCAACCTCTTCACCAACGGCACCTCTGACTATGCCCTCGTCCGCGACTTCACCGATGGCCAGGATACTATCCAGCTCAAGGGCGGCGTCAACTACCGTCTGGCCAGCGTTTCCGTCGGTAGCGTCTCTGGCGTCGGCATCTATATTGACCAGCCTCTGTTCTTCCCCGATGAACTGGTGGGCATCGTCCAGGGAGCCAGCCTTGCTTCTCTGAACATCACCAATCGTCCCGCTGGCGGCATTACCACCATCAGCTAAGGGGCTTGCAACAAAATTAAAGTCCCCGTTTGAGTCTGGCGCGGCTTAGCCGCGCCAGACTCAAACGGGGACTTTAATTTAACCCGCAAAACCCTAAAGAGCTGGGCTTTCGACTATTTTTTCTACAATGCCGCGAAACGCTCTCAGAGAGCGTTTCGCGGCATATTTTATTTTACGCCGATTTTCCCTGAAACGCTGACGGAGTCAGCGTTTCAGGGAAAATCGGCGCAATTTGTCAAAAGTCCAGTAAGGAGATTTCTAACCTATCCACGCTGCGGCATATAAGCTCTTGAGGTGTTTCCCCCTACTGTGCGATAGTGCAGATGTCGCACCTCTCACCCTGCCGTTGGAACCCCCGAAACCAATCAAGGGCGATCGCGCCTTCAGTGCAGTCAGAAGCGATCGCCGCGAAACTCTGGAAGCCTGGTTATTTCTGACTCCGGCACTGGTGCTGCTGGGGATTTTTGTGCTGTACCCGATCGCCTACCTGGCCTACCTCAGCTTTACTCAGGGCAGCTTTACCCGTGCCGGAGTGCAGTGGGTTGGCCTGCGCAACTACTGGCGACTGGCCCTCAGCCCCGACTTCTGGCAGGTATTGGGCAACACGGTTTATTTCACAGTCGCCACCGTCATCCCCAGCCTGGTCATCCCCCTCGCTCTGGCAGTCCTGCTGAATCGGTCCGTCGCCTTCCGGGGGCTGCTGCGTACCGCCTACTTTATTCCCTCGGTAACCTCCCTGGTGGCAGTCGGCCTCGGCTTTCGCTGGTTGTTTCAGAACGACGGCCCGGTGAATGGCTTGCTGGCCAACTTTGGCCTGGAACCGATTCCCTGGCTGGCCAGCACCACCTGGGCCATGCCCGTCTTGATTCTGCTCAGCACCTGGAAACAGATCGGCTTCAACATGGTCGTCTTCCTGGCTGGACTCCAGACCATCCCCCAGAATCGCTATGAAGCAGCAGAACTGGACGGTGCCAATGGCTGGCAGCAATTCTGGCACGTCACTCTCCCTGGCCTCCGCCCAACGCTGATTTTTGCCACCATTACCACTGCTATCTTTACCCTGCGCAGCTTCGAGCAGCCGTATATCATCACGGGGGGTGGACCGCTGAACTCAACCAACCTGCTGGTCTTCTATATCTATGACCAGGCGTTCGCCCAGTTTGATTTTGGGTTTGCGGCGGCGGCGGCGACGGTGTTGTTGGCGATCGCCCTTGTCCTGGTTTACATCCAGCTACAGATCTCCCGCGAAGACGAAAATTAATTTCCCATTACCCGTTACCCATTGCCCATCCGACACCTGTACGGGTTTAGCATTCGGGGATGATGGGCTGGGGCTTTGCCATCCCTTGTCTGCCCGAATGCTAAACCCCTACCCATCCACCCATCCACCCATCCATCCATCCACCTATCCACCTATCCACCCATCCACAGTTCGACTCACCGCAACGCCCATCCCCAATTGATGCCAATCTATGGCACTCTGATGATGGAGCAATTTTCTCGATAAATTCCCCACTTATTAAAAGGGTATGCAGACACTTCCCAATCCCACCCTCTCGGCACCCTCTTTCCCCTCCATCTCCACCGACACCAATATTCCCCGCCGCAAAACCCGCCCCGTGCCCGTGGGTAGCATCACCATCGGCGGCAACAATCCGGTGGCTGTCCAGTCGATGATTAACGAAGACACCCTGGACGTCGAGGGATCTGTCGCCGGGATTCGGCGTCTGCACGAGATTGGCTGTGAGATTGTGCGGGTGACCGTACCCAGCATGGCCCATGCCAAAGCGATGGAAGAGATTCGCCACAAGCTGCTGCAAACCTATAAAGACGTGCCTCTGGTAGCAGACGTTCACCACAATGGCATGAAAATCGCGCTGGAAGCCGCCAAGCATGTGGACAACGTGCGGATCAATCCCGGCCTCTATGTGTTTGAGAAACCGAGGGAAGATCGGACAGAATATAGCGAAGCAGAATTTAATGAGATCGGCGAGAAGATCCGGGAGACACTGGAACCGCTGGTGTTGACCCTGAAAGCGCAGGACAAATCCATGCGGATCGGGGTGAACCACGGTTCTCTAGCGGAGCGGATGCTCTTCACCTACGGCGACACTCCAGAAGGGATGGTGGAATCGGCACTGGAATTTATCCGCCTCTGTGAGTCTCTAGACTTCTACAACCTGGAAATCTCCCTGAAGGCTTCCCGTGTGCCCGTCATGATCGCCGCTAACCGCCTGATGGTGAAGCGTATGGACGAACTGGGCATGGCCTACCCACTGCACCTGGGAGTAACTGAAGCTGGTGACGGTGAATACGGGCGCATCAAGTCCACTGCCGGAATTGGCACCCTGCTGGCGGAGGGAATCGGGGACACGATTCGTGTCTCGCTGACGGAAGCCCCTGAGAAAGAAATTCCTGTGTGCTATAGCATTCTCCAGGCATTGGGTCTGCGTCGCACGATGGTGGAGTATGTGGCCTGCCCCTCCTGCGGTCGTACTCTGTTTAACCTGGAGGAAGTCCTGCACAAAGTCCGTCAGGCCACCAACCATCTGACGGGGTTAAACATTGCTGTGATGGGCTGCATCGTGAATGGCCCTGGCGAAATGGCAGACGCCGACTACGGCTACGTGGGCAAACAGGCCGGCTATATCGCACTGTATCGCGGTCGGGACGAGATCAAGCGCGTTCCCGAAGATCAGGGAGTTGAGGAGCTGATTAACTTGATTAAAGCGGATGGTCGCTGGGTCGAGCCTTAACAGTGATCGCCTCTCTCAATACGCATACCCCTCAGCGGTTGGCTATGCTAGATTGGGCGTACCTCCTTATCACTTTTCTCGGTTGACCTATGACACTCACGAAGCGCGGACTGATCCTGGGCACTACAGCAGCAGCTGTGAGTGCGGTTGTTGTGACCGGGGCAGGTCTACACCTCTCTCAGGGACAGGCGTTCTTCCAGGAAAGCCCGAAGGAACTGATTGATGAGGTCTGGCAGCTTGTCGATCGCAACTATGTAGACGGCACCTTCAATCGGGTTGATTGGCAGGCAGTTCGGCGGGAATATCTGGGGCGCAACTATAGCGATCGGGAACAGGCGTATGTCGCCATTCGTGAAATGTTGGAGAGGCTGAACGATCCTTATACCCGCTTCATGAACCCGCAGGAGTTCCGCAATATGCAGATCGACACCTCCGGGGAACTGACGGGGGTGGGGATACAGCTTTCACAGGATGAAAAAACAAAAGACCTGGTGGTGATTTCCCCCATCGAAGATACGCCAGCAGCGCGAGCAGGTATCCTGGCGCAGGATGTCATTGTCAAGATCGACGGTCGCAGCACCCAGGGTATGAACACGAACGATGCAGTGAATCTGATCCGGGGGCCGGTGGGCAGCAATGTCACTCTGACCATCCGTCGGGGCAATCAGGAAATGCAGTTCCCCCTACAGCGTGCCCGCATCGAAGTTCATCCGGTCAAGTTTGCCCTGCAAAATACCAGCATCGGTAAGGTGGGCTATATTCGGCTGAATCAGTTCAGCGCCAACGCGGCAGAAGAAATGAAGGACGCGATTCAGACCCTGGAGAAGGACAACGTCAATGGCTACATTATGGATCTGCGGTCCAACCCCGGTGGTTTGCTGTTTGCCAGTATTGACATTGCCCGTATGTGGCTAAACGAGGGTGTGATCGTCTCAACGGTCGATCGCCGGGGCGTCTCTGACCAGGAGAAGGCGAACGGTACTGCAATCACTGACAAACCCCTGGTCATCCTGGTAGACGGCGGTTCCGCCAGCGCCAGCGAAATCCTTTCCGGTGCGTTACAGGACAATCGACGGGCCACCCTGGTAGGCACCAAAACGTTTGGTAAAGGGTTAGTTCAGTCGGTGCGGAGCCTGGGAGATGGTTCGGGTCTAGCAGTGACGGTCGCCAAATACCTCACTCCGAGCGGACGCGATATTAACCAGGCTGGAATTCAGCCCGATGTCGTCATCGAACTCACGGAGCCACAGCGCGAGGCCCTCAGTCGCAATCGTGACGGGATTGGCACCACCGTTGACCCACAATATGCCAAAGCGTTAGAAATTCTGGGCCAGCGGGTTGCAGAGTATCAGCAGCGACCTAGAGCCACCGCAACCCCGTAATTGAAGATCCACAGATGAATTTTGGGCAGGAGCCTCACGAAGTGAGGCTCCTGCCCAAAATTCACAGTCAGAAAGCGCGGCATCACTGCGCTTTTTTAGACTGGACGACACTTCCCGGCACGAATCAGGCCGACCCGACGAGCGATCGCCTCCCCCTGCGAAGCAAACGGCCCCCACTGCTCCTCAATCGATTCAGTCTGGGGCGCATCGGCCTGTACCTCAGCAGCAGGCTTGATCTCACAGTGCCCTTCGGTGCGTTTGAGAATATACCAGCCCTCTTGAGTCACGTTTTCTTCCCTCAAAGCATTTCTCGGCGTTGCTTAATCCAGATATGATTTTTTGATTGTGTGGCGCGCGGAGCGCGCCACACAATCAAAAAATCATATTTCAAATCAGCAACGCCCATTTCTCTTCAGGGTACAATGCCAGAGCGACTCTGGTTGTCTGGGGGATCAGCCCAGATAGGGTTGTGGCGTGTTGAGAAACAAGTCTGCAACCTGGGGAAAGTCCGGTGAAAATCCGGCGCTGTGCCGCAACTGTGAAGGGGGTATCCCCAAGTCAGAATGCCCGCCAGATCTAATTTTGCCCACTACCCGCGATGCACGGGAAAGGATTACCATGCAAAGTTTAGACATTCTGCGGCCCCCGCAGACAATGGACTGTGTAGGAACCGTCCAATCGTCTGTCTGGCTCACGCCTACGATTAAGTCGATTTGCCTCCAACTCGATCAACCCACGTTTCGCTTTCTGCCGGGTCAGTCAGTCTGGGCGAAGTTGGAGCGTAACGGCAAAGAATTCACTAAAATCTACTCGATCGCCTCTTCCCCTTCCCAATGTCCACAGGTCGAACTATGTATCTCCCGTGTGGGTTGGGGTTCTACCTGGGTGCAGGATTTGCCCGTTGGAGGCACGATCGCCCTGCGTTCCCCCTATGGTCTGCTGACCCTCGATCGCCTACCTGCGCGTCGTCGCGTGTACATTGCGGAGGGGTCAGGGATTGCTCCCCTCAAAAGTCACCTGGATTGGTTGCAGGAGGCAGGCTTTGACCAACCCGTTGTTCTGATTCAGGCCAATCCTGAAACATCGAATCAGTTGCCGTATGCAGAACACTGGAGATCGCTCCAGCAGGCATGGCCCACCTTTACTTACATCCCAGTCACTCAACAGCGCACGGAGACTACCCTGATGTCTCAGCCAATTGACTGGCAGAGCGTAGAGGTGGACATTTGTGCAGTGGGCAATCGCGTTGATCAACTCCTGGATACGGTTCTGCTGTTGGGGGCAAAACTGGAGTGGGTACGCTCGGAGAAATTCGTAGCTTACTAAATTTCTGGAGTTTTGACTATTTTCCCTGTAATGGCGCGAAACGCCCTCTGCAAGGGCGTTTCGCGCCATATTTAATTCTAGCGACGATTTTCTCCAAAACGCTGACGCAGTCAGCGTTTTGGAGAAAATCGTCGCAATTTAGTCAAAAGTCCAGTAAATTTCAGAGGAGGTGCGAGGCTCAGCATCGCACCTCCTCTTCATCAAGGCAATTCCAGTCCCGTCGGAGCATGGCTGAAGCGGCCTCCAATCATCTGCCCCAGTCGCTCAACCGTCAGATCTTCCACATTAATTGGTTCAGAAACCTGACCGCCGCTGAAAACAATGACGCGATCGCTGTACTGCATGATCTCGTCCAGGTCAGAAGACATAAACAGAATCGCTGTTCCTCCCTCACAGCGGGCGATTAGCTGCTGCCATACCCACAGCGTGGACTCAATATCCAGCCCCCGCGTTGGATGCTCCATCAGGAGTAAGTTCAGGGGGACGGGCATGAGAGCAAGCTGGGTGCGCTGCTGGTTTCCCCCGGAGAGCCGCTCCACACGAGTGTGGGGCTTGCCCCGAATGTTGAACAGGGCGATCGCCTGGTGAGACTGATCCATCGCGGCCTTCCAGTCGATCAGCCAGCCCGTTGGCGGGGTTCTCAAGGCAACGTGTTCGTGAATCGAAAGACCACTGATCAATCCCTCGCGCAGTCGGTCTGCGGGTAAGTAGCCCACCCCCGCCGCCAGAAATTCGGGGTAGGGCCGACGGGTAAGGTCAATATCCTCCAACAGCAGGGTGCCACTGTCAGGCTTCAGGAGTCCCGCACACATCTGCAACATCAACTGCTGGCCGCTGCCCTCCAGTCCAGCCAGACCAATCACTTCACCTTTGCAGACAATGAGATCGCCCAGATCCAGCTTGAGGCGATCGCTGCTCAGGGTGACCTGTTTCAAGGCCAGCGCAATCCCGTTCTGGCAGGTTTTGGGCTTGATGGGCGGTGCCAGTTCCTTGCCAAAAATCAGATCAATTAACTGTGCATCGGAGCAGGGAACGGGAAGATTGCCTACCACCTTGCCCTGGCGCATGACGGTGACGCGATCGCACAGAGCGTTCACGTCCTCTAGCTTGTGCGACACAAAGATCACTGATTTCCCCTGGTCGGCTAGTTGACGGGCCGCCCCAAACAGCGCCTCCTTCTGGGAAGCAGAGATGCCCGTCGTCGGTTCATCCAGAATCAGCGTGTTCACCCCCAGAGACAGCAACCGCAGGATTTCTAACTGCTGACGCTCTCCCACGGTAAGATCGCCCACCTCAGCGTTGACATCCAGGTCAAAGTTAAACTGCGCCGCCAGTTGCCGAAACTCCCGGATTGCTTTCTTACGGTTGAAGAACAGCGACCCCGATTTCCCCACCAGAAAATTGTCCAACACCGACAGCGGTGGAAAGTCCAGAGGGTCCTGGTGCAG
Organism: uncultured bacterium; assembly: GCA_964630955.1. Classification (GTDB taxonomy): domain Bacteria; phylum Cyanobacteriota; class Cyanobacteriia; order Elainellales; family Elainellaceae; genus CAZVXA01. The sequence continues at coordinate 32,089 of CAZVXA010000037.1, forward strand.
CATCCCGATTCCCGCACGAATCGCGTCCGCCGGGGTTTTAATCTCAACGGGCCTGCCATCCAGCAAAATCTGCCCTGAGTCCCGCGAGATAAAGCCGCTCAGCACTTTGACCAGGGTACTTTTCCCTGCGCCATTCTCCCCCAGTAGCCCCTGTACACTACCTGCCTGCACCAAAAGAGAAACATCATCGTTGGCGTGAACAGGGCCGAACCGTTTGGAGATGTGCTGGAGTTCAACTTTCATTGAGGTAGGAGGGTGGATGGGTAGATGGGTGGATGGGTGGAGCTTTCGACAGGCTCAAGAACAGGGTGGGAGGGTGAAAGGGGAAGTAGGAGGGTGAAAAGTTGGGAGAGGAGGAGGAGAAAACTACGCATCCACGGTTCGACTGGAGTATGTGAAACTTTTTGTGTCAATCCACAACTCGCTTTTTAGGCTCTATCCCTTACTGGGCGTGGTTTATAAGTCTGCAATCGAGTTGAATCTACCTATACTCCCCCAAAACCGCCAGAACGCTTATTCTATAAAGGTTCTGAGTGGGTAGCAAGTCGCGGATTGACCCAAATAGAAATACAGTCCCTTCGACTGACACTCACCCATCCACCCATCCACCCATCCACCCATCCACCCTCCCACTCATCCACCCATCCACCCATCCACCTACCTGGAGGCTCGAATCAGGAGGAAAAGCCCAGCAGTGAGACCAAAAAGATTGGGGATCCAGGCACCAAGGACGGGGGACATGCCACCGCTCTGGGCGATCGCCCCAAACATAAAGGCCATCAGATAGTAGGTGAAAACAATCACAATGCTAATGGCAAACCCCGCTGCCCGTCCGGTGCGCCGCAGTTGAGCACCCAACGCTGCACCCACCAGACCATAGGCGACACAGACGAAGGGAAGAGCGTACTTCTGGTTAATCCGTACCTTCAGTTCCCGAATTTTGCCTTCGTCGGCGGTCTGCTCGATCAGAGACAAATATTCTCTGGACTCTGCGATGTTCATCTCGCCGTAGTCACGGGCAGACTGGGCCAGATCCAGCGGCGTACGAGGCAATTGGATCTGCTGCTGGTCAAACTTCACAATATTGCGGTAGGAGCCATCGGCGGACACGACGTAGATCGTGCCGTCATAGAAGTCCCAGGTTTTCTGTTCGGCATTCCAGGCGGCTGATCCGGCGCTGACAATCTGCTCCAGACCTTCCTTCGAAAAGTCCAGAATCGTCAATCCCTTCATCTGGCGACCGTCAAACTCACGGGCATAAAAGAGCCGTTCCAGGGATTTCTGCTTTTCACCGCTGGGTAGCCTGTTCTCTTTGAATTCCTGATACAGAATATTCCGCTCGCGAAAGTTGGGCTGGTCGCTACCCAGAGCCTTTGACAGGGTAGTCGATGCCTGAAGGTTCGCCGCAGGGACAATGGACTCGTTGAACATGAAGGTCAGCCCCGTCACCAGCAAACAAAACGCCAGTGCGGGCATCACCATGCGGTAAACGCTCACTCCACACCCCCGCAGGGCAATCAGCTCACTGTCGCTGGAGAAGCGGCTGAACGTCAGCAGGGTGGTCAGCAATGTGGAGACCGGGAACGAATACACCACAAATTGGGGCATCTTGAGCAGCAATACCTGAGCCGCCACCCCCACAGGCAAACCTGATTCCACCACCCGATTCACCAGATAGAACAGGGAGTCGATCGACACACCCAACGAGGTAAAGATGCCAACCCCGAACAAAAATGGCGGGATCAGCTCACTGATGATGTAGCGATCCATCACCGAGAAGGGCATCAGGGCGTGCCACCAGGGAGCCTGTGTTGGGGTAGTTGCAGGAACAGTCGTCATAGGTCATCAGGGCTGGAAGGAGTCTCCCAGGTAATATTGCCGCACCAGGGGGTTGTTATACAGTTCGTCAGCGCTGCCCGATGCCAGGATCTGCCCGTCTCGCATGATGTAGGCACGGTCTGTAATGGCCAGCGTTTCGCGCACATTGTGGTCGGTGATCAGAATCCCCATATTGCGATCGCGCAACTTCGCAATAATGCTTTGAATTTCGGCAACGGCGATCGGGTCTACACCTGCAAATGGTTCATCCAGCAGCAAAAATTGGGGACCTTTGGGACCGGAAGCCAGCGCCCGCGCGATCTCGGTACGCCGCCGCTCACCCCCTGAAACCCGATTCCCCGGCGTACTGGCCACCTTTTCCAGTCGAAATTCCTTCAGCAATTGGTGCAGCCGATCCTGATGTTCATCACGCGGCACCTTTGTCTGCTGCAACACCAGCAAAATATTGTCTCGCACTGTCAGGTGCCGGAAAATACTGGCCTCCTGAGCCAGATAGCCGATTCCCAGGCGAGCACGCTGCTGCATGGGAAGCGCGGTAATCTCGCGATCATCCAGCCATACCTTCCCCTGGCTCGGTCGCTCAATTCCGGTGGTGATATAAAAGGTGGTCGTTTTCCCGGCTCCATTTGGCCCCAGCAATCCGACAATCTCCCCTTTTTCCACCGAAAGATTGACGCGGTTCACCACCACGCGCTTGCCATAGGATTTATGGATACTTTCAAGGACAATTTTCAACGGCGTTCTCTCAAGAGTGCCACGGTATAGACGATTCAGCCTCTAATCTTAGCAGAGGCGAAGGGATCGAACGTCGAGCTAACCTTAACAGATATACTCGCCGCCCGGATCACCCCACAGGGCGATCGCTCCCCTGATAGCCTCAAGGCTGGGGCGAAAGCTGAGGCATTGGTGCCGAAGGCACCTCTGTCGGAATCGGCGGCAGCGCCGGAGGGGAAGCCTGGGGTACAGGAGAAGGGCCAGGCCCCGTAATCGGAGTATTGGCGTCGGGCACCAGATAGATAGCCTCCACCTGTCTCCCTTGCTCCGGCAACGCAATGAATCGTCCCTCATCAATCAAATATAGAATCCGTTCACCCCGCAGACTATTACCGTCCTGGAGCACATACACATTACCACTCAGCACAATCCGCCGCTCTCGACTGAAATACTGTGCCTGCACTGCTGTCGCCTGAATCCGTCGGGCTGGATAGTTGATGCGAACATTTCCCCGTGCAGTCACCACCCCTGTCTGGGCATTCGCCTCCTGAATGTCCGATTCCAGCCGCAGCGGTTGTCGGGGAGTCGCCGTTTGAGCAGCCACATTCGATAGAGGCGCGATCGCTCCCACCAGAGCAAGAGTAGCGATCGCCCCCCACCAGCGGGGACGAAGAGTCGTTCGAGACATCAGGGCAAATATCTCCATAAGGGAATCGAAAACACAGGGAGCAGCAGGCCAACAGTCATCTTAACCCGCGCTCCCACGAATGGCTACGCCCTCTGTGACTGTCATTGTCGTCCCAGAGTTCCCAATGGCACTAGTAGTTCGCTTGGCGAACTTTGCCTGGTTAAAAAACTTGGCCTGGTTAGGGTGGCGCGCTTCGCGCGCCACCCTAACCAGGCCAAGTTTCTTTGGTGGACTACTAAGTAGGTAGGCGCAATTAAGCTTGAAACCCCAAAAGCTGTTTCGCCCGCTGCGCGGGCGAAACAGCTTTTGGGGTTTCGACTTTTTCCACGCCCACTTACTTAGTACAGCAAAACGAAAGTTTTGCTGTACTACGGGTGGGAGATATTGCGATGGGAATTAATGGTAGGGATGGTGGGGGATTCACTGTTGGGGGGTTCCTGTTGGAGGGCTTCCCATAGAGGGGCGATCGCCTCAACCTCCGTTCGTTGCAGGGTGTATAGCAGCTTGGCACTCTGGTCAATCAGGTGAGCGACATCAATCTCCCCATACGCTGGCTCATAGGGACGCAAGCGGCGGATGCCTTCTCCCAGGAGGATAACTGCGCCACGTCCATTGTGGTTGCTGAGATGGTACAGAGCCACGGCGATCTGCAAAATTCCCTGATAGAAGGTGCGATCTGGCTCGATCGCCTCCATCCAGATCGCCTCCAGCGTGTCATGGCAATCGTAGAACTGGCGCTGGTTGAACTGGTCAATGCCCAACCAGAATTCTTCAGGTAGCTCCGCCGACATCAGACTGGCTCCTCAAATCCCAGATAGCCTCTGGGGGTAATCATCCACCCCTCAAACAGGCGCGAACTCTGATTGCCAATCAACACCGTTGTCAGCATATCCACCGAATGCGTCAGCAGGTCTTCCAGCGTTGTCAGCGTAATCTGCTCATCGCGACGGTAGGCCGATCGTACCAGTGCTACAGGCGTATTGCCGTGTCGGTATTGGAGAAAAATGGATTGGGCCATCGCCAGTTGTTCGGTGCGCGTTTTGGACTTTGGGTTATATAGCGCGGTCACAAAGTCTGCCTGTGCTGCCGCCGTCAACCGCCGCTGAATCACCTCCCACGGGGTGAGTAAGTCACTCAAGCTGATGGCGCAGAAATCGTGCATCAACGGCGCACCCACCCTTGAAGCCGCCGCCTGTAATGCTGTGATCCCTGGAAACACCTGAACTGTGGGTGTCTTGCCGTCCCACTCCTGCGATCGCAGTTGTTCCAGCACCAGTCCCGCCATGCCATAGATGCCGCAGTCCCCCGAAGAGATCACCGCCACCGTCAGCCCCCAGAAAGCCAGCTCGATCGCCCGCTCTGCCCGCTGCCGCTCCTGCGTAATCGGGAGTGCTTCGATAATCTGCCCCGGACGCAGCAATGGCTGAATCATCTCCATATAGAGCGAGTACCCAATTACCGCATCCGCCTGGGCGATCGCCGTCCTTGCCGCCGGAGTAATCTGTTCTAACTGTCCCGGCCCTGTGCCCACCAGCCAGAGAGCACCTGTGCGTCCGGTATACTCCTGCCTCGCCTGAGCCACTGCAATGGTCACCGCACCCGGTTGTCCCTCCAGCCGCACTACCCGTTTGGGGACGCGCAGGGCACGGTGAGGGGTAGGAGGCAGGGGAGGTGCCGGGGGCAGAAAGGGATCGGAATCAGTGATTTTGGAACGCTCATCGGGTTTACTGGCCAGAATCGCAGCGGCCTCCGCCACGCTGGGCGTCCCCACCTCCTGTTCTACCACGCTGGAGGGTGTTGGCACTGGCACCCGTCGCAATGCCTGGGCCGGGAAACAGCGCAGGGGGTACTGGCGATCGCGACACAGTTCTACTAACCCCGGTTCGTCACTCTTGATGTCAATCGTCGCAATCCCGGCGATCGCCTCCTCCGCCAGATGGTTGGAGCGAAACACCTGCTTAATTGCCACCTCGATTACAGACCGTGGCGTTCCCCGCTCACAGCCAATCCCCACCCACAGCACTCGCGGATGCCACTGCACCTTCGGCATCTCCGCCCCTGAGAAAAATCGCCGCTGAATTGGGGTAATCCACACGCGGGCTTTGGGGGCGGGCAGGCCCGGTTCGCCTGGAATGTCGGGAAAGCCAAACTGGAGCGAATGCTCGGCGGGTAAACAGGACTGCCAGAGCTCAGAGCCTATTTCCTGGATCACCTGGACAGGCTCTCCACGGGCGATCGCCGTGCTCACCCCAGTCCAATCGCCGCTGCCCCTGCACCAGCCAAAGGGTGCCCCCAGAACGTCAATTCCTGGCAATAACAGTGCGTTCGAAGCACCCGTCAGAACGGCAGTGGCTCCAATATAGGGAGCGATCGCCTGCGTTAATCGGTCTGCGCCGCCCTGGTGTCCCCCACACAGGCTCACTACAAATTTGCCTGCCCCATCAACAACCGCGACGGCTGGGTCCGTTGCCTTGTCCCGCAGGAGGGGTGAAATCAGGCGGGTCACAGCCCCCGCCGCCATGCCAAAAATGAGGCTTCGATGCGTTTCCCAAATCCCAGGTAAGTAATCCTTGATGCCATCCGTATATCGCTTGACCTGCGCCTCTGGCAGATCAATGTCAGGATGAATCTCTCCCGGCACCCACAGAACTACACCCGCATCGCACAGGGGACGCAGTACCTTGACAGCCGCAGGGGTCGGAGCGATCGCTGCGATCGGTTGAAACTCTTGGAACAGACCGGATTGCACAACGTGAAGGGAGGAAAGAAAACCAGGTATCTCATCTGTCGTCTGCAGTTGAGGCAGTCCTGCATTCGACAGCGGTTTATGGGGGTGGAGGGACTTGAACCCTCACGACTTTTACGGTCAACGGATTTTAAGTCCGCAGCGTCTACCATTCCGCCACACCCCCATCGACTTGCGTTTCTGGGATACTTGTTTATTCCAGCACTTTTAGTAGATCTCTGCAAGGGAATCTGGTTCTCGGCAACAATTCTCACTTTTTTGATAAGTAACTGGACTTTTGACTATTTTCCCTGTAGCGCCGCGAAACGCTCTCTGCGAGAGCG
>CAZVXA010000038.1:0-38068 GCA_964630955.1 uncultured bacterium
AAGAAGTCACGCTCGGTGTCGGCTTCGATGCGCTCCAGGGGTTGTCCGGTGTTCTTCGCCAGCCACTCGTTGAGGATGCGCTTGTGGTAGAGGATTTCTTTGGCCTGGATTTCGATATCGACGGCCTGTCCCTGAGCGCCACCCAGAGGCTGGTGAATCATGATGCGTGAGTGGGGCAGACTCATCCGCTTGCCTTTGGCTCCAGCGGTCAGCAAGAACGCACCCATGCTGGCGGCAAGACCGACGCAAATGGTACAAACATCGGGACGAATATGGTTTATCGTGTCGAAGATACCCATTCCAGCGGTAACGGAGCCACCAGGAGAATTGATATAGAGATAAATCTCCTTCTCAGGGTCTTCGGCTTCGAGGAACAGCATCTGGGCCACAACCAGGTTGGCGACATCGGAGTCGATGGGCTGGCCGAGAAAGACAATCCGCTCCCGCAGTAGCCGCGAATAGATGTCAAAGGCGCGTTCGCCACGACCGGATTGTTCGATAACGGTAGGAATCATGGGGTGTCGCTCTACAAATCCATTTCTAACTATTGTAGGGAGATTTTGCAAAAGGCTACGGTTCGGGTATCCCACCCGTCTCCTCTGCTTCCAGAAGTTTCCCCATCAGCGATCGCAATCTCATACGGTTGATATAGGGCCATCCCCCCTCAGCTTCAATGTCTTTCAGCAGGGCGTAGAGCGCCTGTCGATTCTCTGGCAGCGCCTCCTGGAATGCTCCCTCGCGCACTTCCTGGTGCAGATTCTCCAGCAACCGCAGCAATCTCAGTAGCGCCCGTCCATTTCCCTGCTGCTGCTCGGCAGTCTTACGCACCAGGTCAGTAATCGCCTGCTCCGCCTCACTCCATTCCATTCCATTACCCATCACGCCACCTCCTGCGAACCACACCTCACTTTAAGCCTTATCATCTCAGACAGGCCACAACGGTATTCGAGTTGACTGGTAGTCCACCAAGGAAACTTTGCCTGGTTAGTGTGGCGTGCTTCGCACGCCACACTAACCAGGCAAAGTTTTTCAACCAGGCAAAGTTCGCTTGGCGAACTACTAGGACTAGTGTTGCGAGTACTAAATTTTGCAACATAGGGGGTTTGGGGGCAAAGCCCCCTCAAGGGTCACACCCCCTGCCCCCTCAAGGGTCACACCCCCTGCCCCCTCAAGGGTCACACCCCCTGCCCCCTCAAGGGGGAAGCACCCCTGCACGCCTTGCAAAACTATTTATTCGCTGCACTAAGTAAGTGGGCGTGAAAAAAGTCGAAATCCAAAAAGCTGTTCCGCCCGCGCAGCGGGCGAAACAGCTTTTTGGATTTCAAGCTTAATCACGCCTACCTACTTAGATGGGTGTGAAGAAACTGTTGGGGTAGTTGTCTCACCTGCCCCACAGGTGATGTTATCCACGGGGCGATCGACAAGTTTATGAGACAGGCTTTACTCAAATTCAGAATTCAGGTACAAGGTCTTGTAAAATGCTCAGTGAGGTTTATTAATCAGAGCAACTCCAGGCTCAAGAGATACGAGGTTAATCATGAGGTATCGCGCTTTAATCGTTGCACTACTTGCACTCTGCTTGGGTTTAATAACCGCCTGTAGCGAAGCCACCGCCAGCGACGTTCCCCTGACCTATGAGCAGATCAGAGGAACTGGGCTTGCCAACAAGTGCCCCCAACTCGAAGAAACCGTTCGCGGCTCCATCCCGCTTGAATCCGGCAAGTCCTATGTCTTAACTGACCTCTGCCTGGAGCCAACGAACTACGCCGTTAAAATTGAGTCCACCAACAAGCGGCAGTCTGCCGGATTTGTCAATGGCAGACCGCTGACCCGCTACACCTCCAGCCTTGACCAGGTGAGCGGTACCCTCAAGTACGAGGGCGATCGCAGTCTCACATTTATCGAAGAAGACGGCTTTGATTTCCAGGCCACCACGGTTCTGCTCCCCGGTGGTGAAGAAGTTCCCTTCCTGTTCACCATCAAGGGTCTGGTCGCCAAGACTCAGCCCGGTCTGGACAGCATCAACACCTCTACCGACTTTGAAGGGGAGTTCAAAGTGCCTTCCTACCGCACATCGAACTTTCTTGATCCGAAAGGTCGCGGTCTGACCACCGGATATGACAATGCGGTTGCACTGCCTTCCCGCGCCGATAGTGAAGAACTCCTGCGCGAGAACAAGAAAGCCTTCAAGACTGGGAAAGGGGCAATCTCGCTCCAGGTCGCTAAAGTCAACAATGACACTGGGGAGATCGCCGGAACCTTTGTCAGCGTCCAGCCCTCCGACACCGATATGGGTGGTAAAGAGCCTCTGGATGTGAAGATTAAGGGCCTGTTTTACGGTCGCGTTGAGTCGGCTAGCTAAGCAGTTCTGAAAGCCAGTTGAAGTACTGATATAGAGAAGGGGCGGTGAAACAGCACCGCCCCTTCTCTATGAGCTAACCAAATACGCGGCATATTTGGTTTTAGCGCCGATTTTTCCTGAAGCGCTGACGCAGTCAGCGTTTCAGGAAAAATCGGCGCAATTTAAGAAAGGGCGGGACTCATCTTCCTACCGTAGAGGATCGCTCCAAAGCCCGTCACATACATTAATAGGCTATAGACGGCAGCAGGAACGGCCATGTCTGGATTGTTCAGGAGACCAGCAGTGATCGCGATCGCCAAAGTTCCATTCTGGATGCCCACCTCAACGGCAATACAGATTTGCTGGGCAAAACTGAGGCGGAAGAGTTTGCCAGCAAAGAATCCTGCCAGTGTTGCTATCAGGTTGAGCAACAGCACACCAATGCCCACCTGTCCGATGAATCCTGGCAGTCTGCTGGCCTCGCGCACCATCAGTAGCAGAATGATCAGGGCCAGCAAACCCACGGCCAGTCGGCTCATCACCTTCTCCAGGCGGCGGGCACCGTCAGGAAAGCGTTGCCGAATGGCCATGCCGATCGCCGTCGGTAGCAGCGTAATCAGGAAAATTTGCAGCATCGTCTGACCAATCGGCAGTGCGATCGCATCCCCCTGTCCCAGAAAACGCTGGAGTGCGAGATTCGTGAACACGGGAATCGTGAACACAGTAATGACGCTACTGAGGGCCGTCAGCGTGACTGACAATGCAACATCCCCCTTTGCCAGATAGGTGATCAGATTAGATGAGGCTCCACCGGGACACACCGCCAGCACGATCAGACCAACGGCGATCGCTGGCTGCATGGGAACCACCAGTGTAATCAGGAATCCAATCAGCGGTAGCAGCAGGACCTGGCAGACCGTGCCGACAGTGATTGCTTTCGGGTAGCGCGTGATCCGTCCGAAATCTTCGGGAACCAGACTGAGACCCATTCCCAGCATGACGATCGCCAGAGCCAGCGGCAGTAGAACAGCGGTGAACAGGTTGGATTGCATGGGGTAGAGAGAATGAATAATGGGATGATCGCAACTGTTGAGAAAAGCGCGACAGTGCCGCGCTTTTCTTCAGTAGTCTCCGATGTCGTGCATGTATCGTCAAGTCTCTCAGCCAGCGGCGATCGCCCCCGCAAGGGCAGCGGAGAGAATCCCCGTTGTGGCAATTCCTGCCAGCCACCAGGCTACGGATGCCACTGCTTTGCGGGTGTCGTCCAACTGCTGCTGGGTTTGCTGCTTGAGTGCCTCGATGGAATGTTGAGTTGTTTGTTGAAGCGATTCCAGGGGATTTGTGGAGGTGAGGTCGGCCAGTGTCGCCGGAGTAACCCTGGACAGGGCAGAATGCTGGTTCAAGAGCTGCGGCAACTGTTCGACAATCCTTTCTACCAGTACACCGGCAGCCCCCTGCAACAGGGGGCCGGTAGCTTGAGTCATCACCTGTTGTGGTGAGGTGGTCTCCGACTCGATGTCTTTATTAACGTTGGCATCAATGGATGGTTCACCCACAGTCTCAACCCAGGCTTTTTCGGCTTCCTTTAGAATGCGCTGTTTTTTTGAGTCGCTCAAATCATGGCGTTCATTCAGAATTTCCTTAAGAAGAGGATGCTCACCCTGCATCAACGTTCTATAGTGTGTCATTTGTATCTGGCTACGCTGGAGAATCTGCTTTAATTTGCGGTGCGATCGCTTTGGCGTTAATTTCTCGGCACTGGTGTTCAGCAAGTAATGCTTCAACGTTTCTTCTAGCAATGCGGTCTCAGGGCTGCTGTCCCCTTCCATGGACGGCTCACTAGACCATTCATGCGCTGGGGGGGATGCTGTTTCTGATGCGATCGCTTCCACCTGCTCCCTCACCCACTGCCGCAATTGATCAGGCTGCAACAGGCGCTGCGTTTCCCGCAGTTCATCTAACACCTGGTTTTCTACCGCAGGCTCTTCTTTGGGGCGAATGGCTGCGATAATCGCACTGAATATCCGACGTGCCCCGCCCATCGTCACGTCCAGAACAGTGCCGAGCACTTTGCCAACGGTCAATGAGCCAATCCACAGCAGCGCCAGCAAGTAGGCCGACCAGATCGAAATTCCGGCGATCGCCCCCAACCAGAGGCCCTCAACCCGGCTAAACTTCACCGCCAGCAGCGAAGCCGTAAACAGAACAACGTTCACCGTCAGCAAGATGCCCCATCCGGCAATTTTTCCCCATCTGACTCTGCTTCTCCCTTCTGCAGCAGCTTCAATCACTTGAGAATCTGGAGACGGATTTGCGGTCGTCATTCGTAACCAGGAAATGCCAACGGCAATACCCAGACTGGTCAGCAGCACCTGCAAGGCGAAGGCAACCAGCAACCCCACCAGCAGTGCGGTTAGAATTTGGGGTAGAACAGCGGTGCCCAGGTTGGCAGATAGATTGTCAATCTGGAGGAGGAATGGCCTGAACAGCGAATTTTGTGACAAACACCAGAACACAGTTTGTGATGACTCAACTCAACTAAGTAGTAGGTAGGTGCGATTAGACTGGAAACCCAAAAAGCTGTTCCCCCCGCTACGCGGGGGGAACAGCTTTTTGGGTTTCCACTTTTTCCACGCCCACTTACTTAGCCTAAAATTTTGGGACGGAGAAAGACATCTAGCCTGGTGAGGACTGGAATTACTCCTTTCATAGTATTTAGTGCCTATCCGAAAACCGAAAACCCAAATTCTAGAGGGCGCGACGCTACAGCGTCGCGCCCTCTAGAATTTGGGTTTTCGGATAGGCTCTTAGTAATGACGAATCCCAATGCATCCCCAACTTGCTGTATGGAAATACCGCCCTTGAGTGACGCAAAAATTCTTGATTCCTGGGGTAAGAACGTTTCACCCTGGACGACCGCCGTTCGACAGCAGCAGATCGCCAGCCGCAAACTGGTGACGGATCAGGCGATTGTTGAGACCATTCTGGACTACGCTCCCCAAACGGTACTTGACCTGGGCTGTGGGGAAGGGTGGCTGGCACGTCAACTGATGACAAAGGGGATACAGGTAATGGGCGTCGATGCGATTCCCGAACTGGTTGTAGCAGCTCAGCAGGCGGGTGGCGGTGAGTTTCATGTGGCCACCTATGAGGCAATTGCGGCGGGAGCCTTCAGGGTCGCAGTGGATCTGATGGTGTGCAACTTCTCACTGTTGGGGAAGGAGTCGGTGGAGGGGGTGTTTGCTGTGGGGCGATTACCCCTTCGGGGAACTGCGAAGCACCCGCTCCTCAATCCCGGTGGTCATTTTGTGGTGCAGACCATTCATCCCGTCATAGGGTGTGGCGAGTCTCCTTACCAGGACGGCTGGCGAGAAGGGTCGTGGGCAGACTTCAGCGACGAATTCACCGATCCGGCTCCCTGGTATTTCCGGACGTTAGAGAGCTGGGTTCAGCTTTTCACCAGGCATGGCTTTCAACTGGTGGAACTGCGTGAGCCGCTGCACCCCAGAACTGAGAAACCTGCTTCCATTATTTTTGTCGGTCTATCTGCTGCTTGATGCCAGCCTGAAATTTGTTTGGTACACTGACGCCATCCTCCATCCTCCATCCTCCATCACTATGAGCTGTCAGGACTGAATGCGGTTAAGCTGGAAGACTTGATTCCCAAAGCGAACTATCCCGTCTTCCGTTGCGAGGAGTGTATTCGTATCGGTAGTCAGTGGGTTCATCTCCGTATCTGTCAGACCTGTGGCAAGATGCTGTGCTGCGATTCTTCTCAGTATCAACACGCGCGTCGGCATTTTGAGGAGTCGAGCCATCCGCTAATTATCTCTGCTGAGATGGGAGAGGAATGGCTCTGGTGTTTTGCGCATGAGCAGGGCAAGGATTACTAAGGAGATTTTTAGGAAGAACCATATCCAGGTAGGATGGGCAAAGCGAAGCGTGCCCATCATTCAAGCGATTGGCGATGGGCACGGACTACCGTCCTTTGCCCATCCTACGGTTCAACTTTGGGTAAACTCATTCCCGGAAATTTCCTAAGTTTAATTGACGCTTTAATGGGCGATCGCCCCTGCACCGCATCATGAACAGTACCGTTAACCTGAAGCCAGCGCTCGATTTCCTGACCCAGCTCGAAGCGAACAACGATCGCGCCTGGTTTGAGCAGCATCGGGCTGAGTATGAGGAGGCAAAACGGCAGTTCGAGGATTTGGTGAACCGGGCGATCGCTGAGTTCAGGGCGATCGAAGATCTGGGAGACATTACCGCAAAAGACTGCGTGATGCGAATCTATCGGGACGTGCGGTTTTCAAAAGACAAATCGCCGTATCGGACGCACTTTGGCGCGTCGATCGCCACTGGCGGCAAAAAATCGCCCCGGATGCCCTACTACCTGCACCTCGCGCCCCACAATCAATCCTTTATTGGGGGCGGCCTGTATATGCCAACGGGGGAGCAGCTTGCGAAATTTCGAGAGGCGATTGACGAGAACGCTAAACCGTTTAGGGCGATCGTGAGTACAAAATCATTCAAGCAACTGTTCGGTGAACTCAGCGGCGAGAAGCTGAAAACGGCTCCGCAGGGCTATTCTCGTGAACATCCAGAAATTGAGCTGCTGCGACTGAAACAGGTTCTTGCGATCCATCCCCTTTCGGATGAGGCGGTTCTGTCTGATACGTTTCCGTCCCATATTACTCAAGTCTTTCGCGGATTGAAACCGCTGCTGGACTATCTGAACGACTGTCTTGGAGTGGTGTAGGTTTGAGGTTGCTATATTAAAGGCAATGACCTTACTAATACGTCCCATTTTTACCTATCTGCGGACACGCAATTATGGTTTCAGATGCCTTCGACATCGGAACTTTAATTATTCGTTCCCCCCGAAACACTGGGAAATCGCCCTCGCATCGCAGGAACCAGGGTATCGGTTCAGCGAATTGCTGCATGGTACAAGATGGGATTGAATGCAGAGGAGATCAGTGAGCGTATTGGTACGGTAAATCTCGCACAGGTCTATGCAGCATTGGCCTATTACCACAGCAATCGAGAAGAGATTGAGAACTATCTATCAGAGGAGAAATCTGAATACGAGAAGCTTGCGAGACAAACCAGTGCGATTTAGATGAGTACGCTTAAGCTCTACATTGATGAAGACGCAATGGATCGCCACGACTCAATCGGGGAAAATGGGGCTGAGTTCTAAAGTACTGGAAGCGGTTGAGAACAATCCAACGATTAAAGCGCAGGTGGTGAATGCCCTGAAAGAAGTGGGCAGCAATGCGCTGGAGGAGGCGATCGAACATCCGGTGGCGAAGGTTCTGGTGGCCGGGGCAAAAGGATTTTTGGATGCCTAGAGACATCCGGAGCGCATCACCTGCGTAGCGAATTCTGTAACCGTGCGGCACCTCATTCAGCCGTGCAGCTAAGGTGAGAGTGTCTTGAATTTTCCTGCGTTACGGGGTTCCTGAAAATGTCTCCCAATTCTCAATTCATTCGCTTTAGTCGCTACCAGCGTTTCTGGTCACTGGTCATCTTTGGTGCTCTCGTGCTCAATGGCGCTGGGCTGGCCCAGTCAGCGGCGGCCTGCATCCGGCCCGATGAACAGGCTACCAATCAGCCTGCACCGGAGCAGCAAGAGCCGGATACAGTGAGCCTGCCGTCCGAGGTGAGTAACCGTCTTCTCAGAACCGTTGCCAGAGACACTCGCGTTTCTCAAAGTAGCCTGAAAATCTCAGCAGTGAAACAGGCAACCTGGGATGGCTGCATGGGAATTGCTGAGCCAGAGCAGATGTGTACGATGATCGCCATTTCTGGCTGGCAGGTGGTTGTGACGGGAGCCGATCAGAGTTGGGTCTATCATCTCAATGAAAATGGTTCTGAGATTGTGCAAAACCAAGCTGCCAGTGGTAGCCGTGGGGATGTTGCAACCTCCTTCATTCCCCAGGAAGAAACGTCGCCTGGAATGCAAACCGCAACGCTGGTGATGCGCATGACTGAGACGGGCGGATTGGCGGGAATCACATCAGAAAAAGTTTTGCTGTCCGATGGGTCAATCCTGCGTCGGCAGTGGCGAGGAAATGCCGTGGATGCAGCCGAGCCAGTTCTGGTGAAGAAAGTTTCCCAGCAACAGATCGATCAGTTGCAGCAGGTGCTGCTTCGCCAGCAGTTTCCGAATATGAACGGTCTGCGCTTTGTTGGGCCTCAATCGCTGGCGGATTATCCCACCACGACGTTTCAGGCGTTGGGTAGCACCGTCCAGTTCACCGATCTGGAACCAGATAATTTACCCCCAGCGCTGCGAACCATCCTGCAAACGTGGCAGCAGCTTTAATTCGCGTTCTCAAGTCTGACTGCTGCTGCACAGTGACAACAACGCTGGCGATCGCCATGACCAGCATTAGCCCCTCGCCAGACCATAGGTCACTCCCAATCCAACTCTGAGGCTCAGAGGCTGGCTTATCAGAGGCGAAATAAACTGACCGAGAAAGAAACTGGTTGTTAGTCCACCCAGAATTCGACCTCAGAGAGCAACGGGTAGCACAATGGCGTAACTGGATGCAGCGCTGATGATCAGATAGCCAACGCCCATGAATACAAACGCGATCGAGTAGAGATTGGTAAACGTGAATCGCGCTTTGAGCTTCTGGTAGCTGAGGGCGCTGATGGAAGTGGCGAGAGTGGTGAGGGCGATCGCCAGTCCACTCTGGGAGGCGTTAGCGTTGAAAAGCTGCTGGAGATAAAAGGGAAGCTGCACAGGAATCATGTAGAACACGATCTGGGTGATCAGTGCGACACCGTAGGTCATGATCAGCAGAACCCAGGGAACGGGATCAGAAGGAATGGTTGCTGTTGATTGGGTAGATTGAGTCCGAGGGGGTTCCGGTAAAACCAGCAGGATGAATGGAAAAATGAGCCACGCCAGTAAATAGATCAGAAACGGTAATCGCCAGTTGATATCTGCCAGAAAGCCGCCCAACGTGAGAAAGACTATGCCGCCGAATCCCATGAAAGCAGCTTGAAGCCCAAGAAATTGGGCACGGGCGGCTCCCAGATAATAATCTGCGATCAATGTAGTGGCGGTGGTCATAATGCCCGCGACGCTCAGGCCGAGGAGCACCCGTCCAATGAGAATCAACCCGATCGAATTCAGCAGAAATCCGGAACTGCCAGCCAGCCCATACAGAAGCACCGCAGCGGCCAGCAGACCTTTTCGGCCAGAGCGATCGATGATACTCCCCGCAATCGGTGCGCCAATAGCAATAAACAGGGCGGGAACGGTTAACACCAGTCGCACCCAATAATCGGCATTCGGAACAGCGGAAAAATACTGCCGCATGGCCGGGAGGGAGGGGGCGATCGTGGCCCCGGCCATAACGGTGAGGGTGCTGACCAGGAGCAGGGTGGCTTTGACGAGGAAGCTGTTTGGATCGCGGTATCGATGGTTGAGTTTCAGGGCAATCTTATAATCAATTTAATGAATCAAAAGCAGGGGTAGGTCAATATTTTACCCCTCGTCCGCTGATTGATAGCATGGTGCATGTTATGCGCCCCACACTGGAAGACATTATTCAAGACCCTGCTGCGGGGACAGGCGGATTTTTGATTGCGGCGAATCATTACATTCGCGAACAGGGCAATCCAGACCGTTGGACTAAAAAACAAAAGGAAAAATACCACTCTAATACTTTTTACGGGATGGAACATGTCCCGGAAACACACCGTTTGGCGCTGATGAATTTGATGCTGCACGGGTTGGATTTTGACCCGCAAGGTGCAGGCATTCTTGATGGATAAATGCAATCTCCATACCATTTTGCGGTTACCCTCTGGCATTTTCTATGCTCAGGGTGTCAAGACCAATGTACTGTTTTTTACTCGTGGCCAGAAGGACAAAGGTAACACAAAAGAAGTTTGGGTGTATGACCTACGAGCTAACGCGCCCCAGTTTGGCGAGCGGACAACCTTGCTGCGTGAGTATTTTTCCGAGTTTGAAGCGGCTTTTGGTGATGATCCCTCTGGCGGGGCTGCAAATTTGGCACAGCGCATAGATATGGGGACAGAAGAGCGCTTTAGACGGTTTTCTCGTGACTGGATTGCCGAACGGGGCGACAATTTAGATATTTCGTGGCTGAAAGATGAGAGTGAACAGGAAAATGGCGATCTGCCCGAACCTGTCATGCTTGCTCAGGAAGCGATCGGCGAATTGGAAGCGGCTATAGCCGAATTGCAGGGAATTTTGCAAGAATTGGGTGAGGACCTTAGTTTGTAGAAACGGAGGAAATATTATGCACAGCATCACACTAAAATCTCATATTGGTAGCGATGGTCTTTTGAAGGTTCATTTACCTGACATGAGGGATACGGATATTGAGGTTGTTATTGTCTACCAAACTAGCCAGCCCAAAGATGTTCAAGCGGTCGATCTTTCACAGTTCTACGGCTGTATTCAGGATGACTCATTCTTCAGACACCCTCAACTCGAACAACCGGAACGCGAACCCCTGGAATGAACTATCTTCTTGATACCAATGTCTGCATCGTTTATCTAAAGGGCAGGAATCTGGTCTTAAAGCAGAAACTGGAGGCAGTCTCGCATCATGAGATTGCCGTATGTTCGATCGTCAAGGCAGAACTTTGCTTTGGTGCAATGAAAAGTGCCAATCCAGAACGTAACTTTGCTTTACAACAGAAATTCCTGGCGCAATTTGTCTCGTTGCCTTTTGACGATCTTGCTGCTACAACCTTTGGGGTGATTCGATCGCAGTTAGAAACTCAAGGAACACCCGTCGGAGCTTATGATTTACAGATTGCTGCGATCGCTCTGGCAAATAATCTAACCCTGATCACTCACAACACACGAGAGTTTGGGCGCGTGGATGGATTGCAAGTTGATGATTGGGAGGTAGAGGTGTGAGTGAACTTCCTGAGGACTGGATTAGCGTTACACTGTCAGACGTTGCATGTTTGCTGAGTACATCAGATCCACGACTAAGAAGTTTTTTACAGAGTGCCTAATTGATGTTAAGGCAATCGCCCCTCATTTCAGACAACCTTCTGGTTTCACAGCGCGATCGCCATTTTTTTAGCTTGGGCCAATGAGCGTTCTTGAAATCTGCTATGTTCCGAATGCTGCAAATACAATGTCAGAATGGCGATAACGGCTCATCAAGTTCATTAAAGAAGTTGTAGCGGGTGTGACCAGACACAAACAGAGCAAGCACCCCCGATCGCCCATACAGGCGTTGCTCTTCCTTCACCAGTTTGACAAACAGAAGCTCATGCCACTGGTCACCATGCCAAAACTGGGTTGCTCCGGTTAAGGATTTGTCATTTGAAGTCTTGCTGGTTGGCGATCGCCCCAACACCCGCCTCCACCAGTGCCTGCTCCAGCAGTTGCGCAACCTCCAGTTCCGCTGCCCAATGGCGGAGGTAACCGTAATCCAAAGCATCCTGCTGCGTCTTCAGCATCCCCAGCACATCGCGCCACTGCTTCTCTGATTCGGACTGCTGCCCCCACCGTAGTTTGTTCAGCACCAGATCTTCAGGCGAGATCAGGTAGATTGCCGTTCCACCGGGCAGGGAGTAAGCCTGCCGCCGTTGAAACTTTAACGCCTCAAACGCTTCCGGTACAGCGATAACCAGATCGGCGCGGGAAATCGTGGCGATCTGCGTTACCTGCAACGTTTGCATCTGTCCAGAGAGTATATCCTCAACCCCTGGCACATAAAATTCAGCTTTCGGGCCAACGCCTGAGGAGAAAGATGGGCAAATCGCTACTGGAAACAGCGGATTGCAAACTGTCTGGCGCTCCGCGTCAGTTGCGCTCCCATCGCCAGACGCTCCTGCACCGTGCGCTGACGTAATAGATAGAAACACAGCAAATCTGTTTCAACCGTGGTATCCGCTGCTTGAGGCACATACCCGGCAGGAGCAAAGAGTTTTGGGATATCTGCTTTCACCTGCATTTCCCAAAGCAACCCCTTCATTTTATACCGCTTCGCGTTTGGTATAGATGCAGGCGATCGCCGTTCTCGCTCAGTGTCGCCAAAAGCGTTGCGAAGCACTGCCGAAGGCAACCGCCTCTCCCCTTTTGTTAGTCTGGAGCAAAATCCTTTTAATTGAGTAGGTGAGCGGTAAAACACCAAAACCCCAAAGACTTGTTCCGCCCGCTAAGCGGGCGGAACAAGTCTTTGGGGTTTGATCACCGCTCTCCTGAACTGCGTTCACCTTTTGCCTCTACCGTCGAATGAAACAATCGAATCCTCGCCCCCGATTCTGGGAAATGCTGGCCAATACGCCCCGCCTGTTGCGATTGGTGTGGCAGGGTACTCCCGGATGGTTAATGTTGACGCTATTGATAACGCTGCTGTCATCGCTGGTTCCCGTGGCGCAGCTTTATATCAATAAATTGATTGTGGATCAGGTGATTCAAGATCTGGGACAGCCGCAACCCAACTGGCAACCCCTGATCGTGCTGGTCAGTGCGGGTCTGGGATTGATGCTGGCGCAGGGGGGCTTGAATCAAGCGCGGGGATTTGTGTCGCAGGTGTTGAGCGATCGCTTCACCCTCTACGCCAATGACGTGCTGTTGCAACAGGCGATCCGGTTAGACCTGGCGCACTATGAACTGCCGGAATTTTATGACACGTTGAGTCGTGCCCAGCAAAGCGGCAGTTCCTATCCCGTGCGGGTGTTGGGTACGCTGATGGAACTGGCGGGGCAGTTGATTACCTTTGGCGGTTTCTTGACGCTATTGCTCAGCTTTAATCCCATTATTTTGCTGCTGCTGGTGCTCACTTCGTTGCCTGCCCTGTGGGTGGGAGTTCGTTTCTCTGGGGTGCGCTTCTGGATGCTGCGGCGGCAGACACAGAGTGGACGGTTAGCAGAGTATTTGCAGCAGGTGTTGACGACGCAGGAATTTGTCAAAGAGGTGCGGTTGTATAACCTGGGGGATTACCTGTTGGGGCAGTGGCGCGATATTCGCAAAAAGTTCAACCACGAAGCAGAGGTGCTGTCTTCCAAACAGGCGTGGATGCGGTTTGGTATTGGGTTGTTCAGTAATGTGGGGTTTTATGCGGCCTATGCCTGGGTGATTGTGAAAACGGTGCAGCGGGCGATCACTGTGGGCGATCTCACCCTGTATACAGGTGCGTTTCAACAGTCGCAGGGACTGATTCAGGGAATCTTGCTCAATATTGCGTTTGTCTACGAGTTCAATCTGTATGTGTCGCAATATTTTGAGTTTCTGAATCTGAAACCCCAGGTGCTGGCCCCAAAACATCCCATTCACTTTCCTGCACCGATTCAATCCGGCCTTGTCCTGCGGGATGTGCGGTTCTCTTACCCCGGAGCAACAGAGCCAACCCTGAAACGGATCAACCTGGAGGTAAAGCCCGGTGAAAGTATTGCCCTGGTGGGAATGAATGGAGCCGGGAAGACCACTTTATTGAAACTATTGACCCGCTTTTATGACGTGGATTCCGGCGAAATTACCATCGATGGCATTCCCCTCTGGGAGTTTGACCTGGAGGAGCTACGTCGTAATGTAGGTGTTGTGTTTCAGGATTTCTCGCGGTACAACCTGAGCGTGCAAGACAATATCGGGTTTGGTAATTTGTTGGAACGCGAAAATCTGATCCGGATTGAGCAGGCGGCGATCGACGCGGGTGCAATGGGCGTGATTGATGAGCTAGAACACGGCTACGAAACGATTCTCGGCAAAACTTTCTCTGAAAGTGCCGAGTTGTCGGGCGGTCAATGGCAAAAGATTGGTCTGGCGCGGGCGTTTATGACTCCGGCACACATTTTGATTCTAGATGAACCGACGGCGGCATTGGATGCGATCGCCGAATATGACCTGTTCCAACGGTTTCGCCAGCTCACTCAGGGAAAAATGACATTTCTGGTGAGCCACCGATTTTCCACTGTTCGCATGGCAGACCGAATTGTGGTGCTGGAGCATGGGGAAATTATTGAAATCGGCAGTCATGACGAACTGATGCGCAAAGGGGGGCGTTACGCAGAGATGTTTAATATGCAGGCATCGAGCTACAGCGGGTCGCTGCCGTAGATTTGTAGGATGTGTTAGCGCCAGCGTAACGCATCGCAATCCGGGTAGGTGATGCGTTACGGCTGACGCCTAACGCATCCTACTGGTACAACACAGCTAAAGTGATGCAATAGCAAAGTATGCATTAGCCTTGTGGGGTGGGGTATAAAACCACACCCCACAAGGCTAATGCATTGTAAGAAAACAATCAGGTCGTTTCTTTCTTCTTGCGACCGCGAGTGGAAGTCGTGCGGGTCGCCTTTGTAGCAGCAGGTTTTTCTGCTGTTGCAGCGGCACGACCTCTGGTTTTGGCAGCGGTCTTGGTGGGGGCTGCTGTGGACTTTGGACGGCCCCCCCGCTTCTTGGGAGCAGGTTCGATGGGAGCCTCTACAGGAGGTGCGACCACTTCAACGGGAACTGCTTTTTTGCGTGTGGTTTTGGGAGCGGCTTCGACGGTGCTGGCTGTTCTGGGGCGGGGGTTTGCAGCACGCCTGGTCTTACCTTCGGAATTCTTACGAGTTGCTGCCAGGTAGGACTTGAGAGAAGACGGGCTGATCTTGACGCCCTTTTCACTCAACATCCCTGCAATTTCCTCGTGGGTGTATCCACGACCAAGGGCACCGTCAATGGGATCCTTCAACTGTTCAATTGCTTCTCGCAGTGACCATGCATCTCTGGGCTTTTCGGGAAGCTGTGCCAGATGTTGAGTTGCCTGATGGATGGACTGTTTCTGAACCGATACCGAACTGGATGGACGTCGTCTTGTTGTTGTGTTGGATGCTGTCTTTGTTGTTGGCATAGTGTTAGTTCCTGTACACCCAAAAAAGCCAATCGGATTTGAGTTGGTTTTAGTGTACCTCGTTATCATTAACTTATATCTCATTCGCTAAAATGTCCAACATTTTTTTCAGTAATGAGGTGAATGTAACGTTGCTTAAGAGGGGTTTTCTTCCCTCCTGTTCTCCATTTCATAACTGAGGGGTGATCAACAATAACTGTTTGCCTGGAATCGGAATCCCTGAAATCGGATCGTTCAGGTCTTTAAAGCAGTGGATAGAGCGTCGCACCTTTATCGAAAATCGGTGGAGGAGTTGCAGCAGTGTGATCCCCTGAGGCGTTTATTATCTCTCAATTGGTTGGCTCGGAACTGGAACCTCCTCATCCTGGTTCCATTTGCCGCTCATCTTTCAGGCAGTTTCTTTAAGCAAAAACTGGAGCCACCCAATCGATCTCTGGCTAATTACGCTTCCTTTCTCACCCCGGTTTAGAGGAACTACCCGATCGATCTCTGGCTGATTCCCCTCCCTTTCTCACCCCGGTTTAGAAATAATTCATTGGGGCAAACTGGGGCTATCCCCCCAATGTTGCGCAGGGGCTATCTGAGGGAGAAGTCAGACATCCGCCCAGTCATTCCGGTCGGTTGCCCCCTTGTTTACCAGATTTGTCCACCTGAATGGGCGGTTCTCCCTACCTGAAGTCGGGGAAATTCCCGTATTGGCAGCCGTAGAAAAGTTCTTTACAGTCTGGGTAGATAAAAGATGATCTTTGAAGAGAAATGGTGTTTTCAGGTGGTTTTGGTAGTCTGTAGTACTATACGGCGGAAATAAACCGATGGTTAGTGATGTGGGACGCTTCGCGCCCCACATCACTAACCATCGGCAAACTTAAGCCGCCAGGTAGTAGTTCATTTTGGAGGTCTAATTCGAAAGCAGGAATTCCTTCTCATTGCTGTAGAGCAACCACCCATCTTCAAATCTTCCCAACGCCAGAACTGCCTAGCCCTCAGGATGGATGACCTTTAAGGAGACACTGCGTAAATACTTAACACAGACAAATGTATAGCCATCCTGAATCGATTGTGAGCAGGGGATGTGGGGGACGGTGCCGTTCATCTGAGCGCTCACGTCGCAGCCCCCGCTCAGGGGTTTTGCCCCTGCCCCCTCTCACAAATCAAATAGGATTGCTGCAGAACCTTTATCAATTCAAGTGTTGTCTGGGGAAGACGATGTCCCCTCTATGAAAACAACCCTGTTGCGGAATGGGTATTGGTCACGTCTGATTGTTTCGAATTGTATTGAGGAGATTAATCATGCGGATTGCTCAGATTGCACCGTTGTGGGAGAGAGTTCCTCCCCCTGCCTACGGCGGCACAGAGCTGGTTGTCGGGTTACTCACCGATGAACTCGTACGCCGGGGGCATGACGTTACCCTATTTGCATCGGGTGACTCCGTTACATTGGCGAAATTGAAATCGGTTCACCCCCACGCTCTGCGGTTGGACCCTAAAATTAAGGAATACGCCATTTACGAAATGCTGGAACTCAGCCAGGTATATGAGCGAGCCAGCGAATTTGATATTATCCATTCCCACGTCGGCTGTGCGGCATTGCCCTACTGTAATTTAGTTAAAACTCCAACCGTCCACACGCTGCACGGTGTTTTTACCCCCGATAACGAGAAGTTGTTCACTCACGCGAAAGGTCAGCCCTACGTCAGTATTTCAAACACTCAACGGGAGCCACATCTGGGGCTGAACTACGTGTCTACGGTCTATAACGGCATTGATGTCAATGCCCATGAGTTTCACCCGGAGCCGCAAGATCCACCCTACCTTGCCTTTCTAGGACGGCTCTCCCCTGAAAAAGGTCCCCATCTGGCCATCCAGATTGCCAAAGAAACAGGCTGGGTCTTGAAGATGGCAGGCAAAATTGACCCGGTCGATCGAGCCTTTTTTGAACAGGAACTGAAACCACACATTGACGGTGAACAGATTCAGTACCTGGGTGAGGCCGATCATTCCCAAAAAAATCAGCTAATGGGAAATGCAGTCGCCACACTCTTTCCAATCACCTGGCGGGAACCATTTGGCCTGGTCATGGTGGAATCAATGGCGGCAGGGACACCCGTGATCGCCCTCAAACTCGGCTCCACCCCGGAAGTCATTGCCCACGAAAAAACCGGATTTTTGTGCCGCACGATTGAAGACTGCATCGCAGCCCTTGACCGCATTCGGGACCTCGATCGCCATGCCTGTCGTCAGTATGTGCGAGACCAATTCAGCGTGCAGCGCATGGTGGATGGCTATGAGGAAGTATACCGACAAGTTGTGGCGGAACGGTTCGCCACCAACGGACACCTGAAGGGCGCAGCATTGAGCCGCGTCAAACAGTAACGGTTGTGTCGTTGGCCTGCCATTGAATGAGGTAGAGCACGGTGCAAAGCGCCGGACTGTACCTCAAGAATTATCCGCCCTGAGGTGGAAGCCCATGTCGTTGATTGATGAGGTGAAAAAGATGAGTTATCCCAACAATCAGTCTGGGACACCCACACGTCGTCCTGCCAAGGCTGCTTTTGTTTCCAGTCGATCACATATTCCTTCCCGACAGGCGATCGCCCTGATTTCAGACCACGGTGACCCTACAGCCGACATTGGAAAAGAAGAAGCGGGTGGTCAAAACGTCTATGTCCGCCGCGTCGGAGAGGCGCTGGCCAGACTGGGCTGGCAAGTGGATATGTTTACCCGCAAAGTGAATCCGGATGATCCGGCGATCGTTCACCATTCGCCCCACTGCCGCACCATCCGATTAGTGGCAGGGCCAGAGAAATTTGTTCCTCGTGATCATCTATTTGAATATATGCCGTTGTTTCTGGAGGCGTTCCAGAAGTTTCAAAGCAAGGAGTGTCTCAACTATCCGCTAATCCACACCAATTATTGGATGTCGGCGTGGGTGGGACTGCAACTGAAGCAGCAGAGCAACATTCAATTGGTGCATACCTATCATTCGCTGGGCGCAGTGAAATATCGCACCGTGTTGAAAACACCCCCGATTGCCGACACTCGTTTAAGTGTGGAGCGAGCGATTCTCCAGAATGCGAACTGCGTTGTGGCGACCAGTCCCCAGGAACGGCAGGCGCTACGCAGTCTAGTGTCCAACCAGGGGACGGTGGAGGTCATTCCCTGTGGCACTGATCTGGAAACGTTTCGCACGCTGCCCAAAAATGATGCCCGTCGCATTCTGGGATTCGACCCCGCAGAAAACATCGTTCTCTACGTGGGACGGTTCGATCCACGCAAGGGAATTGAGACGCTGGTGCGAGCCTT
This sequence comes from uncultured bacterium, assembly GCA_964630955.1. Lineage (GTDB taxonomy): Bacteria > Cyanobacteriota > Cyanobacteriia > Elainellales > Elainellaceae > CAZVXA01. The sequence goes on from CAZVXA010000038.1 coordinate 18,493, forward strand.
TGCTCAACTGAACCAGGAAGAGTCAGGCACTAATGGCCGCACCCTGCATCCAATGCGGTTGGTCATCGTTGGCGGCAGTGACCCCAATCGCCCTGATGGAGAGGAACGTCAGCGCATCGGCCAACTGGTATGCGATCTGGGAATTGCTCATCAAACCGATTTTGTTGGGCAGGTGGGACACGATCGCCTGCCGCTGTATTACACCTCCGCCGATGTGTGCGTGGTGCCCAGTGACTACGAGCCGTTTGGCCTGGTGGCGATCGAAGCAATGGCCTGCGGCACGCCTGTAGTAGCCTCGGATGTGGATGGTCTCAAATTTACCGTTGTCCCCGAAGAAACCGGGCTACTGGTGCCGCCTCGCAATGTCGAAGGGTTTGCCAGCGCCATTCGGCGCATCCTGCAGGATGACCTGTGGGCAAGGAAACTGCGGCGACAGGCTCCGGTGCGGGTGCAGGAAAACTTTAGCTGGACCAGCGTCGCCGCTCAACTCAGCCACCTGTATCGTCGATTGCTGGCGCAATCGTTAATGCACGACTTTATGCCAGAGGTGGAGGCTGGTGGAAAGGTGATCGCACCTCTGGATTTGACGAAGGTGTCGTGAACAGGATAGGCACTAAATCGGCGCTAAAATTAAGTTTGCCGCGAAACGCTCTCTGGGAGAGCGTTTCGCGGCGTTATAGGGACAATAGTCAAAACTCCAGTTAGTAAGGGGGACCCGGAAGGCACGGAAGTCACCCTTGTTAAGCTCAAAACACTTGAAATAAACCGCCTCCCGATCGCCCCGCCAAAACCTCCACTGATCTTCTTGAAAAAGCGAGGCAATATAGAAAAGGGCTAAGTTCGCTGTGGGTTTCCCACATCCAGATTGCTCACGTAGATTTCATTTATTTTTTAATGAATGTTCAAATCTGCCGTGCCACACTTGCAATGCAAAGCCCCTACTGCCGACTGACTCGCACCCCCGAATTCAGACATGCCAGAGATTATCGAACTTGACGGAAGAACCTTTGTCCCCGCCGCCCAGATGCCGATTCCAGAGTGGGCCTGTGTATTGGGCGATCGCCCCCAGCCGACGCTTACCCTGAAGGACGACGACCTGTTCCTGATTACCGACACAATGGGAAATATTTCCGGTTGTCAGAGTGAAGAAGGTAAAGCGGCCAGTCTCGGATTATTCTGTCGAGACAGCCGATTTCTCAGTCGATTGGAACTGCAAGTTGATGGGCGATCGCCCGTCCTGCTCAGCAGCAACGCCGACAAGGGGTTTGCCCTCTCTGCCCTCTGTGCCAATCCCCGATTAGACAATATTCCGGCAGAAAATGTGGGCATCCATCGGGAGATGGTGTTGAACGGTGGCCTGTTTGAAGAACTCACCATCACCAATTACAGCACCAACACCGTACGGTTTGAACTGAGTCTCAGCTTTGATGCCGATTTTATTGATCTGTTTGAAATTCGTGGCTTTCATCGGGAGCAGCGGGGCCAACTGCTGCGATCAGTGACACAGGATTCTGGCGAATACAGACCCTCGGATGAAGTGCCGATCGCCTGCGACGTTGATCTGCCAGAAGACATGGCCTTATCTCACTCACCCATTCCCATTCCCTCCTCCAGCGGCGGTTACAATCCGCACCGTCACAACGCAGAACTGGTAATGGCCTATCAGGGACTCGACGGCTCACTGATGGAGTCGCGTATCCAGTTCATGCATCGCCCGCCGAATTTCTTCAAGGGCTATACCGCCATCTGGCAGTTAGAGCTTCAGTCACACGAAACGCAGCACGTCGGCTACCGACTGCAAATGCTGATTAACAATCGCCCTGCTTCGACGGTGAACGCCCCCACCACCCTGAGGCAGGCACAGGCAGCGGAATTGATGGAGGAGCAGACGTGGCGCTCCAGCGTCACCCGCATCCGTACCGATAACAAGTCTTTTAACCAAATTCTGGAGCGGGCCGAGCGAGATATCTACCTGCTGCGGCAAACGTTTGACCAGGGCAAGGCGCTGTCTGCGGGGGTGCCGTGGTTCTCGACGCTCTTCGGGCGCGATTCGATCATCGCTGCTTCGCAAACGCTAGTGCTGGATCCGGCGATCGCCCGCGACACCCTCACCATTCTGGCTTACTACCAGGGCAAAACCTACGACGATTGGCGAGACGAAGAGCCGGGGAAGATTCTGCACGAAATTCGCATGGGTGAGATGGCCCGCTGTCAGGAAGTTCCCCACACACCCTACTACGGGACGGTGGACGCAACGCCGCTGTGGATTCTGCTTTACACCGAATATTACGCCTGGACCCACGACCAAGAGACCCTGGAAAAACTGTGGAATAGCGCGCTGGGGGCGATGGAGTGGATCGATCGCAATTTGCAGCCGACGGGATACCTCACCTACAGCGTCCGCTCCAAACGGGGACTGGTCAACCAGGGCTGGAAGGACTCTGGCGACTGTATTGTGGACCGTCATGGCAAGATGGCTCAGGGGGCGATCGCCCTTTCCGAAGTGCAGGCTTACGTCTACGCAGCCAAAGTTCGCCTGAGCGAGATCGCCCGCCTGAAGAAACGCATCGACCTGGCCGATCGCTGGCAGGAGGAAGCCCGCGACCTCAAAGTCCGCTTCAACCGAGACTTCTGGATGACTGACCAGGACTACTGTGCGCTGGCCCTGGATGGCGATGGCAAACCCGTAGACAGCATCACGTCGAATCCCGGCCATTGCCTCAGTCTGGGCATTCTCACGCCAGAAAAAGCTCGTAGTGTCGCAGAACGGCTTCAGGCCGCCGATATGTTCAACGGCTGGGGCATCCGCACCCTCAGCAGTCACTCCCCGGCCTACAACCCGATGGGCTACCATATCGGCTCCGTCTGGCCCCACGACAACGGGATGATTTTGATGGGCCTCCGCTCGATTGGCCTGATTGACCAGGCGTTAGAGGTGGCTCAGGGAATCTTTGATATGACCTTCCAGCAACCCTACCAGCGTCCCCCCGAACTGTTCTGCGGCTACCAGCGCAACGGCGAAAGCAGCCCCGTCCAGTATCCAGTGGCCTGTTCACCCCAGGCATGGGCAACAGGCACCATCTTCCAACTGGTGCAGATGATGATGAACCCGGTTCCTGACGCACCGGGGAACCATCTGCGCATCATTGATCCCGCTTTACCGGAATCGATCAATCACCTGTCGCTGCAAAATTTGCGGATTGGTAATACGTTGCTAGATCTGGAGTTTGAGCGATCGGGTAGCACCACGGCCTGTCGGGTGGTGAAGAAGCGGGGCAACCTGCGCGTGGTGATTGAGGCGTAGGGGTTTAGCATTCGGTCGGCCTGTTCTCGTTTGAACACACCATTTGCGTGGACATTGATGACATTGATGAGATGCGTCACGTCAATCATGTGGTGTATTTGCGCTATATCCAGGATATGGCGATCGCCCACTGGATCTCGGTTGTCTCCGCAGAGATGGCTGCGAAGACTGTCTGGGTGGTGCGGCGGCACGAGGTAGATTACCTGACGGTGAAAACCTGGGTAGGAGAACCGACTGCTGCCACCTGGGAGCGCTTTACCGAAATTCGTCGTTCTGAAGGTGATCAGGTTCTGGTGCCGGCCAGAAGCGTCTGGGTGGCGGTGGATGCGAAAACACATCGCCCCAAGCGGATTGACCCCCAGTTGATTGCGCTGTTTGAGTGATTTTTGCTCGTGTGAAATTAGGGATTTGCTGTTTAATAAAACCCTAATCTTCGTTTGGCGCGGCGAAGCCGCGCCAAACGAAGATTGGGGTTTTCCAGGGATTTTATTTTGTGGCAAGCCCCTTAGTGGAGGGTTGACTGTTTTTCCTGTAATGCCGCGAAAGGCTCTCTTAGACAGCCTTTCGCGACATATTTGGTTTGGCACCGATTTTCCTGAAACGCTGACGCAGTCAGTGTTTCAGGAAAATCGGCGCAATTTAGTCAAAAGTCCAGCATTCAAAGTATCGGTTAATACCTTACTTCCTGGCTGCCCATCAACAGAGCCTGCTACCACACTGCCTGAAATTCAATCTCTTCACACAGACACAGGGTTTTTGAGGGAGTTGTAAAGTCTCAGTGCAAATCCTGGATGCCGGAAAGAATAGAGTGATATTTTTGTCGTATTAATACGTGTTTCCACTGATGGCTTGATGGATTGGAAGGCGATCGTCCGCTGCGTCCCGGTTCAATCCCTCATCCCACAGACCAACCTCCCTGTTGCAGAAGAACTGGCTAAGTGAGTTTACCGATACGGTCGGTTTAACAGCCGTCTGGATTTCGCCTCATTGGTTGTTGCGATCGCCCACACATCTGGTGGGCTACTTCGCGCTGCCGACTCACCCCTGATCGACTCGTCACTGCTGCAAGGGAAATTTCTATGCGTCACCCATTTCATTCAACCTCCGGTCTGCCCGTTAACCATTTCCATTCCCCCGTTTCTCTGCCTGACCGTTCACTCGATCGCACTTCACAGACGACAGGAGCGGTCAATCCTCGCTTTCGTTTAAATCACGCCTCCAGCAGTGCTACACCCCGTCGGCTGGTGTTTGTGGATGGGGGTATTGAGTCATCTCGCAGTTTGTCTTCGGGGGTGTTGCGGGGTAGCCGGGTGGTGGTGCTCGACAGCCGACGCAATGGGGTGCAGCAGATCAGCGCAGTGCTGGCTCAGCACCGTAATCTTTCCAATATTCACATTGTTTCCAATGGTCGGTCTGGAGCACTGGAACTGGGGAACACCGTTCTCCATTCTCGCAACCTGGTGCAGTACCGAAGTGCCCTGCAAAATTGGCGTCAGTCCCTGGCTCAGGGTGCCGAAATCTTCCTCTATGGTTGCAACGTAGCACAGGGGCAGCAGGGCAGGGCATTTGTGCGGCGCTTGGGGCAACTCACAGGGCGGGCGATCGCTGCTTCCACTGACCTCACCGGAAATGCCGCTCGCGGGGGTGATTGGGACCTGGAGTTCAATACTGGACGAATTCGTTCCGGTCTGGCCTTCTCCACCCAGGCCATGCGGGCTTACCGGGGAGTTCTGGACATGGGTACGGGCTTGCGGGCGGACTATTACGACAATATTGATCTGACGAATCTCCAGTTCAGCCGCACCGACGCCACGGTGAACTTTGATTGGGGCGGCGGATCTCCCAGTCCGGCAATGGCTCCCGACACCTTCTCCGTCCGCTGGACTGGTAAAGTTCAGCCCCGCTACAGCGAAACCTACACCTTCTATACGGGGGCTGACGATGGCACTCGCCTCTGGGTGAACAACCAGCTTGTGATCGATAACTGGCGCGACCAGCCCGCGATCGAACGCAGCGGTACCATTACCCTCCAGGCCGGACAACTCTACGACCTTCGTCTGGAGTACTACGAGCGGGGTGGACAGGCCGCATCCCGCTTGCTGTGGTCCAGCCCGACTCAAACCAAAGAGGTGATTCCCCAGTCGCGGCTCTACCTGCCCGATGCGGTGGATCTGCCCCCCACCGCCAGCCTGATTGCGGGCGATGCACCTACTGTAGGAGCGGCGACCCACCGCTTTAACGTGCTTTACGGCGATGACACCGGGATCAACGCTGCCACCCTGGACAGCAACGACCTGGTGGTGACTGGCCCCAACGGCTTTTCTCAAACCGCTACCCTGGTCAGCATCGATGCCCCTGGAAACGGCACTCCCCGCACCGCCACCTACAGTATTGCTGCACCCGGTGCCACCTGGGACAGTGCCGACAACGGCGACTACACGGTGACCCTCCAGGCGAATCAGGTCATGGATACTGGCGGGAATGCGATCGCCGCAGGCAGTCTGGGCAGCTTCCAGGTGAACCTGGCACCGCCACCCCCCGCTGGCAGTGGGAATGGTCTGCGGGCAGAGTACTACGACAACCTGGATTTCACCGGGCCAGTCGTGGTGCGCACCGATGCCAGCATTAACTTCGAGTGGGGCAATGCTGCACCGATGGCATCAATGGGAGCGGATACCTTTTCAGTGCGCTGGAGTGGCCAAATCGAACCCCGCTACAGCGATACCTACACCTTCCAGACCACAACGGATGATGGCGTGCGCCTGTGGGTGAATGACCAGCTCCTGATCAACCAGTGGCGCAACCAGGCTGCCACCAACTGGACAGGCAGTATTGCCCTCCAGGCGGGTCAGCGCTACAACATTCGCATGGAATACTTCGAAAACGGCGGCGGCGCATCGGCGGCACTGGGCTGGTCGAGTCAGCGTCAGTCCTGGGAAATTATTCCCCAGTCCCAACTGTTCTCCGATACGGCACCCGTTGCGATGGCTCCCACGGCCAGTTTGCAGGCCAGCGGATTGACCACAGCGGGCACCGATCCCTATCGCTTTAGCGTGATCTACAGCGATGATTCTGGCATCAATGTCGCCACGCTGGATAGCGCTGATCTGCTCGTGACTGGCCCCAACGGTTTCTCCCAAACCGCTACGTTCGTTGGCACCGATCTTTCCAGCAACGGTACCCCTCGCACGGCCACCTACAGTATCACTGCCCCTGATGGCACCTGGGACAGTGCAGACAACGGTGACTACACCGTTTCCCTGCAAGCCAATCAGGTCACCGACATCGACGGGGTTGCGGTTGCCGCAGGTACCCTGGGCAATGTGCAGGTGAATATTGCGCCGCCCCCTCCGGTGGGGAGTGGAACTGGTCTGCGGGCAGAGTACTACGACAACATGGATCTGACCGGGCCGCTGGTGGTGCGCACTGATGCCAATATCAACTTTGAGTGGGGCAATGGCGCTCCCATGTCCTCGATGGGGGCCGACACTTTCTCGGTGCGGTGGCTGGGGCAAATTTCGCCTCGCTATAGCGAAACCTACACCTTCCAGACCACGACGGATGATGGCGTGCGCCTGTGGGTCAACGATCAGCTTTTGATTGATCGTTGGCAGAACCAACCAGCGATTAATTGGACGGGCAGCATTGCCCTGGAGGCAGGTCAACGCTACGACCTGCGCATGGAATACTTCGAGAATGGTGGCGGTGCGATGGCAGCCCTCAGTTGGTCCAGCCAGAGTCAGCCGTTGGAGATTGTACCTCAGTCCCAACTGTTCTCTGACACGGTGCCTGTGGTTCCCCCGCCCGCACCTGGCCCCAGTCGAATTGCGCCTACGGTTTCTTCGCTGACGGTGAGTGAGACGAGCGGTCGCGCCATCATTACGCTGGAGCGCACCGGAGACACCAGCACGCCTGCCTCGGTGGCGTATAACACCGTCGCTGGAACCGCGACCGCTGGCCTGGACTTCACCCCCGTCAGTGGTCGGATTGAATTCGCGCCCGGAGTCACCACCCGCACCGTGGAAATTCCCATTCTCCAGGACAATTTGTCGGAGGGAGATGAGACCTTTATCTTTACCCCAGACAATGCAATCGGTGCCGATCTGGGTGTTCCCCGGACGGTTGCTATCTCCATCACCGACAACACCGTGACCGAAACGGGCACCTCTCCGGCTGCTTTCGATTTCGCAAATTTTGCTGATGTATCGAGCTTGCGTCTGAACGGTGATGCGCAGCAAGTGGGACAGGTTCTACGGTTGACCTCCGATCGCGGCTGGATGCTGGGGAGTGCGTTCCTGAGAAATGCGATCGCCATCGACGGCAACACCTCCTTCCAGACGCAGTTCCAATTCCGCATCGGTGGTACCCAGGGAACTGCTGGAGCTGATGGCTTTACTTTTGTTCTGCAAAACAATCTGGTGGGAGCTGCGTTGCTCGGTAACGGTGGCGGTTCTCTTGGCTATGAGGGCACCGGGCGCAACAGTCTCGCCATTGAATTTGACACCTTTAATAATGGTGGCAATGACATCAACGACAACCACATTTCGCTGCTCCAGGATGGCAATATTGTGACGCCACTGGCGACAGTTGCGGCACCAATGGATCTGAATAGTGGAGAGGCGATCAATGCATGGGTGGATTACGACGGTATCAACGATCGCCTCCAGGTCTTCCTCTCCAACTCCAGCACCAAGCCGTTAACGCCTGTGCTGTCCCAGAACATTGATCTGGTGGCCGCACTGGGCACCTCCATGTTCCTCGGCTTCACGGGGGCAACGGGCGGGATGCACAACACCTACGACATTGAGCACTGGCGCTATAGCAACACGCTGCAAGCCCCACCCCCAGATGGCTTTCTGTTCAGTCAGCCGAATGTCTCCATCGGCGAAGCAGGAACGTCGGTGGCGATCGCTGTCGAACGTCGGGGCGACCTGAGTGGTGCTGCCAGTGTGGTTGTGGAAACGGTAGACGGAACCGCCCACGCCGGACTGGACTATACCGCCGTACTGCAAACGCTCCAGTTTGCGCCGGGACAGGCGGTTCAAACCCTCAGTGTTCCCATTCTGAATGATGCACTGGTGGAGGGAGATGAAAGCTTTACCCTGCGCCTGCGAGATGCCGTGGGAGGCGAACTGAGTATTCCAACGTCGATGACCGTGAGCATTGCCGATAACGATGCTGGGAATTTTGTTAGAGAGACGGTGTTGAGCGGTCTGCGGATGCCAACGGCGATCGAATGGACGATGGGTGGTAATCGCATGTTGATCGCTGAAAAGGGTGGGGTGGTGAAGGTCCACGATAATGGTGTGCTGTTGCCCACGCCGTTTATCGACATCTCGCAGCAGGTGAATGAAGCACGGGATCGCGGTCTTCTAGGATTGGCAATTCATCCGAATTTCCCGGCAGAGCCTTATGTGTACCTGCTGTTCACCTACGACCCACCAGAGGTCTACAACCCCGAAAACGTGAATAATCCCAACAACTATGCAGGTCCCGATGAGCAGGGCAACCGCCCCTCTCGTCTGATCCGCGTCACCGCTGACCCCGCGACTAATTTCAGAACGGCGATTCCCGGTAGTGAAGTGATCTTACTGGGCACCAACAGCAACTGGCAGTACACCAGCCGCCCTGACGGCAACAGCACCGCTGATTTCACGATTCCTGCGTCTGGCATTCACAACGGGACAACGCTGAATATTCCAGCAAACCTGCGCGAGGGCAACACCAACAACCTGCGCGACTATCTGGCTTCCGATAGTGAGTCCCACACCATTGGCAGTGTCCGCTTTGGAACGGATGGAATGCTGTTTGTCAGCAACGGTGACGGTACCTCCTATAACCGCATGGATGATCGCACGATTCGCGTTCAGGATCTGGATAACCTGTCGGGTAAGATGCTGCGCATTGATCCGATGACAGGACAGGGCCTTTCCAGCAACCCGTTCTATAACGGCGATGCCGACAGTAACCGCTCGAAGGTGTACAGCTATGGTCTGCGCAATCCCTTCCGATTTGCCGTTAACCGCACCACGAATGAGCCGTTCATCGGGGATGTGGGCTGGTTTAGCTGGGAGGAGGTGAATACCGGTAGAGGCAGAAACTTTGGCTGGCCTTATTATGAAGGCCCCAATCCAACTGCTGGCGGTTACGCTGACCTGCCCCAGGCGCAGGCGTTCTACGTCAGTCATCAATCCTATGAGGCTCCCCTGATTGCCCGCAGTCACGCCAGTGGGTTTAGTGCGATCGCGGTTGGTGATTTCTACACCGGAACCACTTTCCCCGATGCTTATCAGGGGGCGCTGTTCTTCAATGACATCGTGAATGGCAATATCAGTACGGCATTCTTCAATCCCGATGGCACGCTGAGCAACATTCAGCCGTTTGCGACTGGGCTTCCCTACATTGTGCAAATGGCAACCGGGCCAGACTCTAATCTCTACTACGTCAATCTCGCCTTTGGTGAAATTGGTCGCTGGCGGCTAGCCTGACAACCATTTGACAAAACAACGGTACGACGCATCAGTCAGTCTGTGTTGAAACCCTGAGAACCCCAAAGCCCCAGGTTGCATATGCGATGCACGCAACCTGGGGCTTTGGGGTGAAAGCGAGATGGGAGATACCCTTGCGGGCCAGCCCATCTCTTTATACTTCATCGAGATTTTTTAAGGAATGAGTGAAGTCTCGGTATAAACGCTGGATGACCCAGGGCCAGAAGTGATATTTTCGTCTCAGTACATCTGCTGGCATATCAGGGCTTGTGATCGGAATTGCAGCCGAAATATCCACATCGAATTGTTGCAAAGACGTTGGAGTCAGGGCTGAAGCACTGCCCTAGCGAAATTTAGAGGGCTTGCTCAATCGGATTTTTGAGTTTCCCGGTGTTGTTTTCTCCTTGATGTCGCAATTCGCCCATGATCCAGTGGGCCATTTTGTGGTGCTTTTCTACCGCTGACCTTTCTACCGTTGACCCATTCAGTTTCTGATAGAGCCGTCATATATGCAAAATTTCTCCAGTCCAATATTCAGTAATTTCACGGCTCCTGTCACTTTACCCCCTCAGTTCACTGCTGCTTCAATCAATTCCGCCGGACGGACTTCAGCACTGGAGACTTCTCAGGTCAGAAGCACCTCCAGTAGTAGCGCCCCTACCAGTCTGGTATTTATCGACAAAGGAATTGAGAACTATCGCAGTCTGGTGTCTGCCGTTGTGCGTGGTAGCCGAGTGGTGCTGCTCGATAGTCGGCAGAATGGTGTTCAGCAAATCAGCAAAGCCCTGTCTAACTATCGCAATCTCTCCAGTGTTCACATTGTTTCCAATGGCAGAGCAGGCGCTCTGGAGTTGGGCAATACACTCCTCAATTCGCGAAACCTCGCCCGCTACAGCAGCACGTTGCAGAGCTGGCGACAGTCCCTGAGCCAACGAGCTGCAATCTTTCTCTATGGCTGCAACATTGCACAGGGTAGCCAGGGCAACGCGTTTGTGCGACGGTTTGGGCAGTTGACGGGACGGGCGATCGCCGCCTCTACTGACCTGACCGGGAGCGCACTGCAGGGCGGCGACTGGGAGTTGGAGTTCAAGACAGGTCGGATTCGCTCTGGTCTACCCTTTCGGACTCAGCCCCTGCTGGCTTATCGTGGCATTCTCGACCTGGGGGTGGGGCTGCGAGGAGAATACTTCAACAACGTTGACTTGACTAATCTGCGGCTGACTCGTACCGATGCCACCGTCAACTTTAACTGGGGAACAGGTTCTCCCAGTGCGGCGATCGCCCCCGATACCTTCTCGGCGCGCTGGACAGGCCGGGTTCAACCCCGTTTCAGTGAGACCTACACCTTCTTCACCAGTGCAAATGACGGTTCTCGTCTCTGGGTCAATAATCGGTTAATTATTAATCATTGGTCTGGCCAGGGCGGTCAAGAGCGCAGCGGTAGGATTACGCTGGCCGCTGGACAGTTCTATGACATTCGCCTGGAATATAACGAACGGACAGGCGCAGCGTCTTCTCGGCTGAGATGGTCGAGCCGCTCTCAGGTGAAAGAAATTATTCCTCAGTCGCGACTCTATCTGCCGATTGCGCCCACAGCAGCCCTCAACCCGGTGACTGCGCCAACAGCGGGAGCCACCACTCAACGCTTCAGCGTGGTTTACAGTGACGACACAGGCATCCAGGCATCCAGCATCAACAGTAGCGACATTGTGGTGACAGGTCCCGGTGGGTTCAGACAGATGGCAACCCTGGTGGGGGTAAATGTAGCTGGCAACGGCACTCCCCGCACTGCCACCTATAGCATTACCGCCCCCGGTGGCACCTGGAACAGTGCAGACAACGGCGAATACACGATCGCATTGCAGGCGAATCAGGTAACCGATATCAACGGCACACCGGCAGCAGCCAGAACACTGGGGCGCTTCCAGGTCAATCTGGCAGCTCCCCCACCCCCTCCACAGACAGGGACGGGTCTTCTCGCGGAGTATTTTGACAATATGGATCTGACGGGGGCCGTAGGAGTGCGCACCGATGCCACGGTGAACTTCAATTGGGCTGATGCCGCGCCACTGCCCGTCATGGGGGCTGATACCTTCTCCATCCGCTGGACAGGAGAAGTTGTACCTCGCTTTAGTGAGGTCTATACCTTTGGGACAACCACCGATGATGGGGTGCGTCTCTGGGTGAACGATCAGCTTCTGATTGATCGCTGGGTTGACCAGGGCGCAACCGAATGGACGGGAACGATTGCCCTCCAGGCGGGCCAGCGCTACAGACTCAGAATGGAGTACTACGACAATGGGTTTGATGCCAGTGCCGAGCTGCGCTGGTCCAGCTCCAGTCAGGTGCGCGAGATTATTCCTCAATCCCAGTTGTTCCCGGCGGCGGGCGCATTCTCGAACAGCACGATCGCATTGAGAGATAACGCCCCTATCTTTGTGAGTGAAGCGGCTGGCTTTGCCACCGTAACGGCTGTTCGCACGGGCAGTACTCAGGATCGCATTACCTTCGAGTTCACCACCAACGAGATTGGAGGCGCAGGTTCAGCCTCAGCCAACGTGGACTACATTCAGCCGACCTTCGGTGGTCGAGCCAACACCGGACAGGTAGTGTTTGAGGTGGGCGAAAGCGAAAAGACGTTCACGATTCCGATCGTCAACGACACCCTGGCAGAAGGTAATGAATCCTTTGCTATCGGTCTGCAAAACCCCAGTTCCGGTTCCCTGGGCGCACCCCGCACCGTGTTGATCCATATTGTCGATAATGAGGGTCCCAGTACGATTACGGTCGCTGAACCTTCCCTGTCAGTCTCGGAAGGGGGTTCCACCGCCAGGATTCTGGTGCAGCGCAGCGGTGCAGTAACGGGCACCGCTACGGTGGGCTTCGTCACCAGCAACGGCACGGCGATCGCGGGTTCTGACTACACCGCCACCAGCGGTACCCTGACCTTTGCACCGGGCCAGGTAGTTCAGACAATCACTATTCCCATTACCAATGACCTGGCGCTGGAGGGCAATGAAACCTTTACCGTTGCGCTGAGAACGCCCACAGGGGCAGTGCTGGGCAGTCAGACGACCTCAACGGTGACCATCCTGGACAATGACCTGGCACTGGGGTCTGTGATCCGCCGCACGGCGGTGTCGGGGCTGGCCGAACCCACAACCCTTGACTGGACACCCGATGGTCGCTATATGTTGGTTGCCCAGAAGAACGGGGTGGTGCGAGTGGTTGACAACGGCGTTCTGCGCTCAACGCCCCTGATTGACATCAGCGACCAGGTGAATGGTACACGCGATCGCGGACTGTTAGGTCTGGCGGTTCACCCGCAGTTCCCGGCAGTGCCCTATATCTACCTGGCCTATACCTACGACGACCCCGTTGCCACCGCTGGTCTGACTGGATTGGCTGGCCCCGACGGTAGCGGCAACCGTCCCTCGCGACTGTCACGAGTGGAAGTCAACCCCGTCACGATGGAGGCAATTCCCGGAACGTTGACGACGATGGTCGGAAGCAATAGCATCTGGGCTTACACCAGCCGTCCAGACGCCAACAGCACCGGAGATGTGTCGATTCCACCGTCTGGTATCGTCAACGGTACAACCATCACGGCTCCCAGTAGCCTGATTGAGCTGGGTACCCAGGACAACGACCCCAATACGCCCGGTATCCAGAATCAGAATATCCGGGATTATATGGCGATGGACAGCGAGTCCCACACTATCGGTCAGGTGCTGTTTGGCCCGGATGGCTATCTCTACCTGACGAATGGTGATGGTACCTCGTACAACTTCATGGATCCCAGAACGGTGCGCGTCCAGGATCTGTCGAACCTGTCGGGTAAGGTGTTGCGCATTGACCCAATCTCTGGAGAGGGGATTGCGACAAACCCCTTCTTTGTTTCAGGCGACCCCAGAAGCAATCGCTCCAGGGTATTCCAGTACGGTCTTCGGAATCCGTTCCGGTTCACGTTCGACCCCGTGTCGCGTCTGCCAGTGATTGGAGATGTGGGCTGGAGTAGCTGGGAGGAGATCAACACTGGACCTGCCGGAGCCAACTTTGGTTGGCCCTATTATGAGGGCCCGGACCCCGCAGGGGGATATGGTGACCTCTCGCAGGCGATCGCCTTCTACAACAATGGCAACCGCAACAGTCCAACGGATGTGCCTGCCGTCCTTCCCTGGCTACCCCGCAGTCATGGTGCCCCCGATGGTGCCAGCTCGATCATGGTGGGCGATTTTTACAATAGCAACACGCTGATGTTTGGCGATATTTACGGCGGTACGCTGTACGCTGCGACGCTCAATGATGCCCGTCAGGTCACCGCTGTGCAGGTGTTTGACTCCAGTATTCCCTTTGTCGTGGACCTGGAAATGGGACCGGATGACCGCCTGTACGGCGTTGACCTGGTGAGTGGCAGCATTCTGCGCTGGGATCCGGCCTGAGGAGGGCGATCGCCACTTCGAACGGGTTGATGTTGAATAGGAATATCTGAGCTGGAGAGGGGGCAATCGCCCCCTCTCCATTTTTTATCGTGCGTTTTCTTACCAAAGTTTTTGTTGAGTGCCGCACGGAGTGCGGCACTCAACAAAAACTTTGCACCTCAGGCGTTTGCAAAGCGCTGTAGCGTCTATTCATTTCTTTATACCTCGGCGAGATTTTATAAGGAAACGATAAAGACTCTGAAAAGATACTGGAGTGCAGAGGAGATAGAGTGATATTTTTTTCTCGTTAATCAGTATTTTCAACCAGATGCCACCTCAATGGTTGCAGACCTGGGTGTTTGTTGCAGTCGATGCAGGAGCCTTCATGTCAGGGATAGGGCACCTGCTGCAGTACACCCTTTGGAAATATCCTGCAGTTCAGGTTATCCAGTGACCCGGTAATTTTTTGCCCCCATGCTCGCCGATCTGCCCACAGCCGTGCTGGGCTACTTTTTGCTGCCGTTTAGCTGCGAATTGTCTGACTTTCTAATAAGGCCCATTCTTTATGCAACAATTCCAAGATCGAATTTTCAGTAAATTCCTTGATCCGGTTAAACTCCCAACGACTCAATCCGCTGGGGTTGCCAATCTCCCAAGTTCCACTACAGGGGCAAAGGCTACTCAATTGCGGATGCCTCGGTCTGCGAGTAGTAGTGCACCACAACGACTGGTGTTTATCGATGCGGGCATTGAGGATTATCGAAGCCTGATGTCGGGAGTGCTGCGCGGTAGCCAGGTCGTGGTTCTGGACAAGCGGCGTGATGGGGTTCAGCAAATCAGTGCAGCCCTGGCAAACTACCGCAATCTCTCCAGTGTTCACATTGTGTCGAACGGCAAAGCCGGGACGCTGGAGCTAGGGAACACGCTGCTCAATCTGCGTAATCTGGCCCAATATCGAAGTGCGCTCCAGAACTGGCGACAATCGCTGAATCAGCGAGCAGAGATCTTCCTCTACGGCTGCAACGTTGCTCAGGGGGGGCAGGGAACCGCATTTGTGCGACGGTTGGGGCAGATGACGGGACGGGCGATCGCCGCTTCCACTGACCTGACGGGCAACGCAGCCCTGGGTGGCGATTGGGAAATGGAGTTCAAGACGGGCCAGATTCGCTCCGGGTTAGCCTTCGCAACCCAGTCACTGCAAACCTATGGGGGCGTTCTGGACCTGGGAGTCGGTTTACGCGGCGAATATTTCGACAATATCGACTTCACTAATTCTCGCCTGACGCGCACGGATGCCACGGTCAACTTCAACTGGGGTAGTGGCTCTCCGAATGCGGCGATCGCCCCCGACACTTTCTCCGTCCGCTGGACAGGCCGGGTGCAACCGCGCTTCAGCGAGACCTACACCTTCTTCACCAATGCGGATGACGGCACTCGCCTCTGGGTCAACAATCAACTGGTGATCAACAACTGGCGCGACCAGGCGGCTACCGAGCGCAGCGGCACCATTACACTGGAGGCCGGACGACTCTACGACCTTCGCCTGGAGTACTACGAACGGGGCGGACGGGCTTCCTCACAGTTAAGCTGGGCGAGCCGCTCCCAGACCAAACAAATTATTCCCCAATCGCGCCTCTATCTGCCGATCGCGCCCACCGCAGCACTGGCCCCGGTCACCGCCCCTACCGTCGGTGCCACCACCCAACGCTTCAGCGTGACCTACAGCGACGATACTGGCATCCTGGCCTCCACACTGGATGGCAACGATATTCTGGTGACAGGGCCGAATGGTTTCAGGCAAGCCGCTTCTCTGGTGAGCGTGAGTCCCACGGGCAACGGAACACCCCGCACGGCGACCTACAGCATCACGGCTCCTGGTGGCACCTGGAATAGTGCAGACAACGGCACCTATACCATCACCCTGCAGGCCAATCAGGTGCAGGACCTCAACACCACTCCCGCTGCTGCAAGAACCCTGGGCACCTTCCAGGTCAGCCTCGCGGCTCCGCCCTCAGGGAGCGGTACTGGTCTGCGGGCGGAATACTTCGACAACATTGACCTGACCGGGTCGGTGGCAGTTCGCACTGATGCCACGGTGAATTTCAACTGGGGGACAGGCGCACCCCTGCCGTCGATGGGCGTTGATACCTTTTCGGCCCGCTGGACCGGGGAAATTCTGCCCCGCTTTAGTGAGCCATATACCTTCCAGACCACCAGCGATGATGGTATCCGTCTCTGGGTCAATAACCAACTGGTGATCGATCAGTGGATTGACCAGCCCGCCACTGCCTGGACGGGAACGATTGCCCTGGAAGCCGGACGGCGCTACAGTCTGCGCATGGAATATTACGAGAACGGCGGAGATGCGGTGGCCGCTCTGCGCTGGTCGAGTCCCAGTCAACCCCTGGAAATCGTTCCGCGATCGCAACTCTTCCCGGTAGAGCCTAGCACGATCGCCCTGAGAGACAGCTCCACAATTTTTGTCGGTGAGGCATCTGGCTTTGCCACCGTGACCGCCGTCCGCACGGGCAACACGCAGGAGCGTGTCACCGTGGAGTACACCACCAACGAACTGGGGGGTGCAGGCTCGGCCACTGCCAATGTGGACTTCACTCAACCCACATTGAACGGTAGAGCCAACACCGGGCAGTTTGTATTTGAAGTGGGAGAAACCACAAAGACGTTTACGATTCCAATCATTAATGACACGTTGGTGGAGAGCAATGAAAGCTTTGCCATCGGTCTGCAAAATCCCAGCTCCGGTTCCCTGGGCGCACCCCGCACCGTGCTGATCACGATTGTGGACAATGACAGCGCCCGCACGCTTTCCTTCAGTGAACCCGCTATCACGGTTTCCGAGGGGGCAGGAACTGCCACGATTACGGTGCAGCGGAGCGGTGATGTGAGTGGGACGGCTTCTGTCAATTTCGCCACCAGCAATGGAACGGCGATCGCCGGTTCCGACTACACGGCCACCACAGGAACCCTGACATTTGCAGCGAATCAGGTGACCCGCACCATCGTGGTTCCAATCACGAATGACACCCTGGGTGAGGGCAACGAAACCTTTACCCTGACGCTGAGCAACCCGGTGGGTGCTGCTTTGGGCAGTCAGAGAACCTCAACCGTGACCATTCTGGACAACGACCTGGCGCTGGGGACGTTGCTCCGTCGCACGGCAGTGTCAGGTCTGGTGCAGCCTACCGCAATCGACTGGACTCCCGATGGACGCTATATGCTGGTAGCTCAGCAGAATGGAGTGGTGCGCCTGGTTGAGAACAACACACTGCGATCGACGCCCCTCATTGATCTGTCGGCGGAGGTAAATGGGACGCGCGATCGCGGCCTTCTGGGTCTTGCAGTTCATCCCCAATTCTCCAACGGTAGTCCCTTCGTTTACCTGCTGTACACCTACGACCCACCGGAGACAGCAACCCGGACAGGTTTAGGAGGGCGAGACGGCAACGGTAACCGCCCCTCTCGCCTGGTGCGTGTGCGGGTCAACCCCGCGACGATGGTGGCGGAGCCAGAGGCCCCAACGGTGCTGGTGGGAACCAACAGTACCTGGGCCTTCACCAGCCGTCCCGAAAGCAACAGCACAGGCGATATCACCATTCCTCCCTCCGGAATTGTGAATGGCACCACGATTACTGCACCTGCCAGCCTGATTGAAGTCGGCCCTCAGGACAATGACCCCGATCGCGCGGGTATCCAGAACCAGAACATCCGAGACTACCTGGCTACCGACAGCGAATCCCACACGATTGGGGCAGTTCACTTTGGTCTGGATGGTTTCCTCTACCTCAGCAACGGTGACGGCACCTCCTACAACTTTATGGACCCCCGCACAGTGCGGGTTCAAGATCCCTCTAACCTGTCGGGCAAGGTGCTGCGGATCGACCCGATGACGGGGGCAGGCGTCCCAGGCAATCCCTTTTTCAACAGCAGCGACCCCAACAGCAACCGCTCGAAGGTGTTCTACTCTGGCCTGCGCAACCCCTTCCGGTTCACCTTCGACCCGGTAACTCGTCTTCCGGTGATCGGGGATGTGGGTTGGAGTAGCTGGGAGGAAATCAATACAGGCGCACCAGGGTCAAACTTTGGCTGGCCTTATTTTGAAGGGCCGAATCGCACGGGCGGTTATCAGTCTCTGTCGCAGGCGGTCACCTTCTACAACAACGGCAACCGCAATAGCCCAACCGATGCGCCCGCAGTGTTCCCCATCCTGTCACGCAGCCACGGTGCCCCTGATAATGCCAACGCGATCATGGTGGGCGACTTCTACAACAGCAACACGCTGATGTTTGGCGATATCAACGGCGGTACACTGTACGCGGCGACCCTGAACGATGCGCGGCAGGTGACGGGAGTGCAGGTGTTTGACTCCGGTGTCTCCTTCGTGGTGGATATGGAGATGGGTCCCGATGGCCGTCTGTACGGGGTGAACCTGGTGAGCGGCGCGATTCTGCGCTGGGATCCAGCTTAGTGCATATCTAAAAGCCCCAATTGAGGAAGGAGCGACGCTTTAGCGTCGCTCCTTCCTCAATTGGGGCTTTCGTAAAGAGAAGGGCATCATGGATTCCATGATGCCCTTCTTTCAAGAAGTGGAGCTGAGGAGAGTCGAACTCCTGTCCGCCCTGGGTATTATTACCACGCTCATTCACAGGTTTAGCTTCTCTTATCCTCGAAGCGGGAACCGTCCATTATCCCGGACGATGGGATTCTCTGGTATTAGTCTTAGTCAATCGGCTGACCAGAGACAGCCTCATGAAGCATCCGTTGGGGGTTGGTCCTCAGTCCTTAACGGAGTCAAACTGTGGACGCTCGAACCAGTTAGAGGTTGTTAGGCGGCAACAACTGCGCGCTTACGAGCAAAGGGTACGATGTTGTTCGCATGTACTCTGTTTGAGCCATTGATTTACGAGAGTTAGCTCGCTCTCGACCTGTATCACAAGGTAGGGTTCGCCAAAACGTCGAAACCGGTACAGCCCCGTGTGTACTCCCATTCTAGCAAGGACTCCTGGATTTGTGTAAGGTGGTTTTGTTGGAAGCGTTGCAACGCGCCGCTTCCAACAAAACTTAGAGAGACACCGATTGCGTAAGCATTTTGTGGGGCATTGCTGATTGGGAGGATGATTTGTTGTAGAGAGCCGCGCTTAGCGCGGCTCTCTACAACAAATCATCCCTGAATTAAGAAACGCCCAGAAACTAAATTCCGGGTTTTATTAAACTTCTGTTCCTTAGTGCCTATCCGAATAACGAAAACCCAAATTCTGGCAGGCGCGACGCTACAGCGTCGCGCCTGCCAGAATTTGGGTTTTCGGATAGGCGCTTAGAACAATGAAAGATAGGTATCAAACACA
>CAZVXA010000039.1:0-26555 GCA_964630955.1 uncultured bacterium
CCCACATCGGAAAAATAGTTGTCGCCGACCAGCAAAAGTAGTTGACATCAGATACGAATCCCTATCAGGGATTGAAACGATATCAATCGGCACGCCCTGGAATTCGTCCAGATATTCGATGTCACAACACAAACGAATCCCTATCAGGGATTGAAACTGCCGAGACATCAGATTGCGCTACAGCCACATCTGTGTCACAACACAAACGAATCCCTATCAGGGATTGAAACGAGGTAAAACTCGATCGCTTCTACCACAAACCGATGTCACAACACAAACGAATCCCTATCAGGGATTGAAACTCAGCGTAATGCAAGAACCAATCCCAGGAAAGCTCTACGTTGGTCACAACACAAACGAATCCCTATCAGGGATTGAAACACCTTCTTCAGGTGGTGTATCTAGATTCTTCTCGTGGTCACAACACAAACGAATCCCTATCAGGGATTGAAACCTGGATAAGAGCGCGGTTACTACTCAAAATCGTGTGTCACAACACAAACGAATCCCTATCAGGGATTGAAACACACCCTCCACAAATAGCCCAGCCAGAGTGAGGGCGTCACAACACAAACGAATCCCTATCAGGGATTGAAACATTTGAAAGATTTTCAACGAGGCTGTACAAGATTCTTGACAGTTTGAAGAGTTAGTGAAAGCTCTTTAGCGATTTCGAGATCCTTATCTTTCCAGATGGCGATCGCCTTCTCCAAGTTAGCGATTGTGGTGCTTAGAAGATTCATGTCGATGTTCATAAAAAGTTCTCTAAGGACTACTCGAAACAATATAGTACCCTACCAGAATTTTATCGTCCAACCAGATTGACCCGCTGTCAGTAGATAAGGGTGATTCAGTCTCCACAGCTTCCAACGACGAATGAGGATAGAACTTGAAAACGGGTTAAAAATATGGTGATGTTTCAACTGTGGGGTTGGTTGTTGTGGGAGGGGTGCTGAGCGTCCCTCCCACAACAACCAACCCCATGTCTAGAACATTGCCGAAAATCTTCCGGTTATCAGAAGAATATTCGGTAGAGTGAACTATCCAGGTAGAGCGTAGCCATATCGCAGACTTTGAATTATGGGAAGCGGAGCAGGGGTCGTCATTGCTGCCTCTTACCATCCATCTCACGAATCAAACACGGCTGCTGCGCGTTAACTGGTCTATCCACAGCTTCAAATGAAGTGCATTGGGCCAAAATTAATATGATTGAGGAAACGAAGTCAGCACCTTCATCCCCTGACTCCCAAATCGAACAGGTCGAGCGCCGTCTGGCAGCGGCTTTGCTACTGGCTCAGCGAGGAGAACATCAGGCTGCGATCGCGGCATTTGAAATGGCATTAGAGCTTTTGCCCGACTATGCTGACACCTATCTTGCAATCGGAATTACCTACGAACAACTGAATGAATGGAACCATGCCCTGGAGTATTACAACAAAGCGATCGAACTTGACCCGACAGGAGAGAAATCTCCACAGCGCCACTTTGCCGATGTGGCATATTTTGGCAGAGGCAACCTGAGAGTCAGAGTGGGGGATTTTCCGGGTGCAATCGAAGACTTCACCTGGCGGATTCAGAATCGCCCGGAAGATGCCAGGGTCTACATGCAGCGCGGCAGTTGTTTCTATCATCTCCAGAACTATCAACTAGCCCTGAAAGACTTCACCACGGCCATCCAGCTCGATCCTCAGCCTGAAGTTTACTTCAACCGTGGCCTCACATACTTTGACTACGTTCATTCCGTGAACGACGCTCCTTCTCAGCAGGAGCTTCAGAACGTCATTGACGACTACAGCAAGGCGATTCAGTTGAAGCCGGATGACCCAATGTTTCACTACAAGCGAGGAACCTGCTACGTCCTTGCAGACAACGTTATCGAAGGCAAGCAAGACCTTTTACTGGCAGCCCAATTGTTCTCCGCTCAGGGAGAGGACGCCCTTCATCAAAAAGCGACCTCAATGTTAGAAATGCTTCAGTAAGTAAGTGGGCTTTTGACTAAATTGCGCCGATTTTTTCTGAAAAGCTGACGCAGTCAGCTTTTCAGAAAAAATCGGCGCTAAAGCTTAAGACAGCACCCAACTGACCAGCGATCGCACCCCAAACCCGGTGCCCCCTGCATTGTTGTACCCACTCTCCTTGTCTACCCAGACGGGGCCAGCGATATCCAGGTGTATCCAGGGGGTTTCTTTGACAAACTGCTTCAGGAATAGAGCAGCAGTGATCGCTCCACCCGGACGGGGGCCAGTGTTCTTCATATCGGCCACCACCGACTTCATGCCGTCGAAGTACTTCTCCTCCATCGGCATCCGCCAGAACTTCTCACCCGCGATCTTGGCAGCGGCGAGGAACTGATCCGCCAGTTCATTATTGGGACTCCACAGTCCGGCGATGTCGTCTCCCAGCGCGACTACGCAGGCTCCCGTCAGCGTGGCCAGATCCACGATCGCATCGACTCCCAGCTTCTCGGTAAACACCAGCGCATCCGCCAGCGTTAGTCGGCCCTCGGCGTCGGTGTTGTTGATCTCGATCGTTTTGCCATTGGAGGCAGTGAGAATATCGCCGGGGTGCATGGCGTGGCCGCTGATCATGTTTTCAGTGACAGCGCTGATGAAGTGGACTTCCACATCGGGCTTGATCTGACCGATCGCCTTGGCAGCTCCCAATGTGGCGGCGGCTCCGCCCATGTCTGTTTTCATCATCTCGATGCCACTGCCCGCCCCTTTAATATTCAGGCCACCGCTGTCAAAGGTGAGTCCCTTACCCACGATCGCCACTTTCTTGCGAGGGGTTCCGGCGGGACGATAGGTGAGGTGGATAAACTTGGGCGGCAGATCCGAGGCTTTTGCTACCCCCAGGAACGCGCCCATGCCCAGCTTCTCACAGTCGGCCTGCTCCAGAATTTCGATCTCCAGGCCATACTCGCGGGCGATCGCCTCTGCGGTTTCGGCCATCGTGATGGGAGTGACGACATTGGCAGGGGCAGACACCAGCTCCCGTGCCAGAATTACGCCCAGCGCAATCTGACGAGCGCGGGTGATGGCGGTGTTCTGTCCCCCAAAGCCCAGCAGGTCAATTCGTTCCAGACGCCCATTTTTGTCGTCGCCTTCAGATTTGAAGCGGGTGTCCTGGTGGGTGGCCAGTTCGATGCCTTCGGCGATCGCCTGTGCACTCAGCGCGGCATCCCCACTCCAGACAGGCAGACTGAGGCCAACGGTTTTCACCTTTTCGCGTCGAGCCAGTCGGGCTGCCGCTGCACCGACCCGACGCAGGCTCTCCAGCGTCAGGTTTTCCGCTTTGCCCAGTCCCACCAGCCCCACCTTGCGAATGATGCTACCGCCACCAACACGAGCGCTGCTGGTGCTGTCGGGTTTGCCCTTAAATTCCATGTCCTCGATCAGTTCCTGGAAAGTACCAGACAGCTTTTCGTTCAGCGTTGCCAGGTCGCCCGTCAGTTCCAATCCATCTTCAAATAGCCCAACAATCAGGCAATCCCCCGTCCAATCCAACCGGGAGGTTTCTACGCCACGCAGCTCCATTGTTGAATACGCCTTGCTAAATTTTGTCTATTTCCCAGTATTGCTCAATTTCCTGGAAGTAAGCGCCTATCCGAAAACCCAAATTCTGGAGGGCACGACGCTACAGCGTCGTGCCCTCCAGAATTTGGGTTTTCGGATAGGCGCTAAATGACTGGAGTTTTGACTAAATCGCGCCGATTTTTGCTGAAACGCTAGCGCTGCCAGCGTTTCAGCAAAATCGGCGCTAAAACCAAATATGCCGCAAAACGCCCTCTCAGAGGGCGTTTTGCGGCATTGTAGAAAAAATAGTCAAAAGTCCAGTAAATGAAGATCTCGACAGAAAACAAATTTTTATCCTCAATTTGGTAGAGTCTGTTAAAACAGATAGGACGCCGATCGCTCATTCCTTTCACGCGCAATCCCCATGAAAACCCGCAAAAGTCTCGTTTTTCTGGCTTCTGGTGCAGGTCTAGTGGCGTTGATGCTGGGCGCTGCTACCTCGACGCTGAGTGGAGTTGGGCTGTTACCGCAGGTCAAGCTACCCGCCGCCAGCCCGTTTGGGGCGGTGCCAGAGCAGACCCAATCGGAAGTTTTGCCGCTGGTGAGCAAACCACCGGATGAGCGGGCAGAAAAGCTCCAGGCGATCGCCCAGAACCAGCCTTCTCAAGACAAGTTGCGGGCCAGATACCTGTTGGCGGTCGATTTCATCCAGAAGGATCGGGGTGGGGCTGCGTTGCCGCTGCTGGCGGGGTTAGACGGAGAATATCCCCTGCTGGCACCGTACATTCTGGCTAAACGGGCGCAGGCAGAAACCGCTACCGGAGATGCAGACAGGGCGCAGGCCACCTGGAAGGAGTTGTTGCAGCGCTTCCCCGATAGTCCGGTGGCTGCCGAGGCGATGTTTAACCTGGGGCGGCAGGAGCGACGGTACTGGGAAGAGGCGATCGCCAAATTCCCAGCCTATCCCCGCTCTGTCCAGATTGCTCAGACCCTACTGCAAGAGAATCCGAACCAGCCCCGATTGCTCCTGGTGCTGGCCAGACACGGTCTTTACCTGCCCGACATTGAGGGCGTTTTGGATCGGCTGACCACCGAGTACGCCGGTGAACTGACCCCAGAAGACTGGCAGGCGATTGGCTTTGCCTACTGGGAGAATTTGCGCTACGACAGCGCCGGAAAAGCCTACGCCAGGGCACCCCAGACTCCGCTCAACCTGTTCCGGGCGGGACGAGGTGCCCATATCGGAGAACGGGTCAAAGATGCGATCGCCTCCTACCAGCTCTTGATTCAAACCTTTCCCGATGCACCGGAGACAGCAACCGCGCTGATTCGGCTTTCTCAAATTGCCAAACTACCGCAAGAGCGGATCGCAGCACTGGAGCAGGTGATTGCTCAGTTCCCTGATCGCGCCGGGGAAGCAATGGCAAAGAAAGCAGAACTGTTGGAGAAACAGGGCAACGCCCAGATGGCCTCTCAGGTGCGGCAGGCGCTTCTGAGCCAGCAGGGAACCTCTGATGCAGCGGCAGAACTGCGCTGGTCGCTGGCAGAAAAACGGGCAGAAGCGGGCGATATTCAGGGGGCGTGGGGACTGGCAAAGCAGATTGGGGAGCAGAATCCCGATAGCCCCCAGGCTCCAGAGGCGGCTTTCTGGATTGGCAGGTGGGCGCAGATGGTAGGTCAGGAGAAAGAAGCAAAGCAGGCTTTTGAATATGTGCTGACCCACTACCCCCAGTCTTACTATGCGTGGCGATCGGCGGTGATGCTGGGCTGGGATGTCGGGGACTTTGGCACCGTGCGACAGAAGCTGCCCCAGGTGGTGAAGCCAGCCCAGCGAGCGGTGCTGCCTGCGGGTTCCGATGTGGTGAAGGAACTCTATCGCCTGGGGCAGGATTGGGACGCCTGGGCGCTGTGGCAGACAGAGTTTCAGAATCTGGTGCAGCCCAGCGTAGGTGAGCAGTTCACCGACGGCCTGATGCGGCTGGGGGTGGGAGACAATCTGGACGGCATCTTTATGGTGTCTAGTCTGGCATGGCGTGATCAGCCAGAGGAGAAAACTGCCTATAGGGCATTGAAGCAGCAGCCGACCTACTGGCAGGCGATGTATCCCTTCCCGTTTATGGACACGATCGAGCAGTGGTCGCAGCAGCGCCAGCTCAATCCGGTTCTGGTGACTGCGCTGATTCGGCAGGAGTCCCGGTTTGAGCCGGGGATTAAGTCTGCTGTGGGCGCAACCGGCTTGATGCAGGTGATGCCGGAGACGGCAGAGTGGATCGCCTCCAAGATCAATCTCAAGTCCTACGACCTGTCAAAGCCTGAGGACAGCGTCAAACTGGGCACCTGGTATCTGGACTATACGCATCAGGAGTACGCCAACAACTCACTGCTGGCGGTGGCCAGCTATAACGCGGGACCGGGGGCCGTGGCCGATTGGGTGCAACGGTTTGGCCTGAGCGACCCCGACTGGTTTGTAGAGCAGATTCCTTTCCCGGAAACAAAGGGCTACGTGGAGTCTGTGTTTGAGAACTACTGGAACTATCTGCGGCTGTATAACCCGGAGGTGTCTAAACAACTGGCCCAGGCGTCGCCGAAGCATGTGGATGCGATCGCCCATTAAGGAACGCGAATTAAATAAAACCGAATTATTTTTGAGAGCGGCGTGGCGAAGCTGCGCCGCTCTCAAAAATAATTCGATTTTATTTAATTACGATGCTAAGGAGATTTCCGCAAAAGAAAGTACCTGTTGTGTGAGCGGTTTCCCCTGCTAGTGTTGCGAGTACTAAGTTTTGCAACATAGGGGGTTTGGTTGCTCTCGCCCCCAAGCAGGAAGACACCCCCTGCACCCCCTCAAGGGGGACACCCCCTGCACCCTCAAGGGAGATTCACCCCTGCACCCCTTGCAAAACTATTTATTCGCTGCACTAAGTAGATAGGCGTGATTAAGCTTGAAACCCCAAAAGCTGTTCCGCCCGCGCAGCGGGCGGAACAGCTTTTGGGGTTTCGACTTTTTCCACGCCCACTTACTTAGTACGACAAAAGAGGGATGCGACCCCGTGTGCTTGACGCTTCGCTTGAGAACATCACTGCATTTGTTAAAAATTCTTAGTCTTCTGAAAAACCTCGTCAATTCGCTGTAAATTCGGTTCTGAACCTGTTTTTGTAGCTGCTAACCTCCAAAAAGGTTACACAACTCAAAAACTTGTTCATCTACTGTAATTTTGCATAGGAAACCAAACATGGCAGCTTCCTACTTGCCCTCGATTTTTGTTCCCATTGTTGGATGGGTGTTTCCCGCTGTAACGATGGCTCTGCTGTTCATCTACATCGAGCGCGAAGATCCCTCCGGCATCTAAGTCTGGGGTTTCAGCATCCCCCCTCCCAACGTCAACTCTCGTAGTTGTCGCCCCGTTGGCACTCTTCATATTGCAATAACATCCCTCGGAGATTACAAACCATGACGATGGACGTAGTCAAACCTGCTGGTGACCCCCAGATCGGTAACCTCGCCACCCCCATCAACGCCTCCGGCTTCACCAAGTCTTTTATCAACAGTCTGCCTGCCTATCGCGCTGGCCTCTCTGCCCAGCGTCGCGGTCTGGAAATCGGCATGGCCCATGGCTATCTGCTGTTTGGTCCGTTCGCCTACACCAGCCAGTTCCGCAACTCTGGTGTGGCTGACCTGGTGGGATTGATTGAAGCAGTCCTCCTGGTGGTCATCCTCACCATCTGTCTCTCCCTGTATGCCAGTGTGAACCCATCCAAGCCGCTTGCAACGGTGACCACTCCCAATCCTCCCGAAGCGCTCAGCACTTCTGAAGGCTGGAGCGAATTCGCTGGAATGTTCCTGGTGGGTGGCATCGGTGGCGCTGGTTTTGCTTACCTGCTATATCAGGTGGTGAAGTCTGGTGTGTTTGAGACCTTCGCAAATTCTTTGTAAAAACTATCCTGATACTGTGTAGCGGTTGCTACTCGTGGGTTTGGGTGTTCAATGCCCGAAGTCTCAGAAAAACAACCGCGATCGCCTGGAATCCGCTTTGAAGATCAACGCTCTGCGCTGGAACACCCATGGGGTGCTCCTTTGGTAGAAGGGGGTCTGAGGGGCGGATTTTGTTTTGGGTGGAGAACCTGGGTTCAGGCAGCGGAGACCCACGGAGTCGGTTTGCCCCCATTGTGTAAACTTCTAATGAACTTTATCCGGATTCTCCGTAGGGCCACCGTTAGTGTGTTGATATATTGTGGATAACGTTGCTACCAGCCTGACCCTTTTTGGGGGTTCCTGATTTAGTCCTAGAGTCGGAGGTGCTTATGCGGGATTCCAGCGATCGCTACCAGGTTTCAGACATTCCCCTCTCGTCATACCAGAAACGTCTGGGGGCCTACCTTCTGGAGGCAGGGCTGGTCAGTCCCGACCAGATCAACGTGGCACTGAACGATCAGCAGGCCACCGGGATGAAATTCGGCGAGGTGCTGGTGGCTCGTGGCTGGCTGAAGGAAGTCACCGTTGAGTGGATTATGGAGAAGGTCATCCTGCCAGAGCGTCAGGTGATCGAGTCTCAGATCAGCGAGCGATCGCACCCACCGATGGCAACGATGCCCCAAACCTCTCGTGTTACAACGGCCTCCCGGCCAGCAGCCCCGCCGCCACCCCCGCCACCCCATCGACCACCCCTTAAGACGGCTGCTGCGGCTCAATCCCATCAACCCGGTAAATCCACCTTCGTGCGGCGCGATGCACCCATTGCTAAGCCTCTGCCTCCAGTGAATTCCTCTGACAGTGATGTGAGCTGGGTGGGTTGATGTAATCAGCAATCCATCAAATTGGAAATAACCACAGCCAGAAAGGAATCAGCGCCAGCAGCGCCAGCGACCCACCCGCCAGAGCGGTCACCGTCAGCTCCCGGTCCAGGTCGTAGGCTTCGGTCAGCATCAGTGTTGCAAAGGCGGGAGGCATGGCCATCTGGAGCACCATGACCAGCCGGGGCGCACCGTGAATCCCCAGCCAGGAGATGCCCGCCCCCAGCAGCAGCGGCACAACAAGCATCTTGATGCCCAGGCCGAAGGAGGCCAGTTTCAGGCTGTGCTGGAGTTGCAGTTGGCTCAGCCGCATCCCAATTAGAATCAGCGACAGCGCGATGCTGCCCCAGGCTACGGCCTTCAGTCCGTTATCCAGCAGCGGAGGGAGCGGGATGTCACGCAGCCACAGTCCGGCGATGAAGCCCCATAGCGCGGGATTCAGCAGCAGGGTGCCAAGCATTTGCTGGGGGGAGCGGGTGCCCTGCCCAAAGCGGGCAGCCAGGAGCACCCCCAATCCATAGGCTCCAAACATCGTACCCAGCATATCGTAGAATAAGGCCCAGCCAAACAGTCCTGGCCCCACCAGGGCCAGCGTCACCGGGTACCCCAGATAACCCGTATTGCCCACCATCGCCGACAGGAGAAAACTGCCGCGAGTGGGTGGGGGGTAAAGGCGATCAGGCTGTTGCTGCCCCGAAAGGGGGGTGTCCGCGCGCTGGTTGTCTATCCGGGTGGGATGAGTGCTCCGCGTAGCTCCGCAGGCACCGCTCTGCTGACGCTGCAAGCCCCAAATCCCCAGCCAGGCCAACCCCAGCCCCAGGAGAATTGCTGCCCACGCGATCAGCGGCGCAATCCAGATAGGTCCCGATAGGTCGGCATGACGTAGAAATCCCACCACACTGAGTGGCACACCGATCCAGAACAGTCCCTTGCCCAGACCGTCTGCGATCGCCTTTGGCAAACGCGACCCCAGCAGCAGTCCTAACCCTGTCCAGCCGACCAGGGGGGCGTAAAGTCCAAGCAGGTTCAGTTCATACCCTGTCATCCTATTCCACGGCTACCGCTGGGGTGAGCAGAACCGCTCGCCGACTGTCCACGATCATGGTGGAGAAGCCGCGATCGCTCAGGGTCTTGAGCAGCGTGGCGGCGGCAGAGGCATCGGGGGTGTAGCCCGCCAGCAGGTAAGGCCGCTGTTCGTAGGAGACCAGTCCTACCCGATTCGCGGTGGCTCGCTGGACAGCGATCGCCACCTCGGGGCGATTGGCGTAATTCACCAGAACAGCATAACCTGCACGCAACGGTTGGGGATTGTAGGTGGTGCGGGCGGTGGGTTGGCCAGCCGCAGCGGTTGGTTGTGGGGCCGCAGGACGGGCTGGAGCAGTGGCGGTGGGACGGGGTGGAGTGGGCTGTGTAGGGGCTGGCTGGGCAGTAGGTAGAGGATCAACCGGAACCAGTTCACCCGAACCTGCCGTTGCGGTGGCCGGAGGGCGCGCCACAAAGCTCTGGAGTCCTGCCATGTCGTTCACGTACTGCCCCCAGGCCGTCGCATTCTGAGACGTGGTAAATCCTCCAACTCGTGTGACCGATCGGCCCAGATAGTCACACAGTGTCGTAGTGGCTTCGGGCGGCAGGATTTGTTGCAGTCGTCCCTGCGCTTCGGCGGTGGGCGTAATCACCATCAGTAGAAATTCAGTGGTCGCAGGCGGCTGGCAGGCGGGAAGCGATTGGGCAATCGCTGGCGGAGCAGGGATGAGGGGGGCGATCGCAGAGAAAAGGGCGAACAGTGGAATCAGAGCAGTGCGGTGCATGAATCACTGGCGAAAACAATTCGTCTATCATATCGGCACCCGACCCAGGACTGTACAGCCGAAAGTGCCAGTGTGGACTGCTCAGCAGTCCACACTGGCACTTTCGATTTCAAGATTTCTTTTCAGTAAGTAGGCGCGATTCGCTGGGTGCATCCCACTTTTGCAAATTTACAAACCCAGTTTTGCGATTGGCGCGGGTGAAGCCCGCGCCAATCGCAAAACTGGGATACGCCCAATTCGCTTACATGCCCATGATCTCGTATCCGGCGTCCACGTAGAGAATCTGTCCCGTCATGCCGCTGGAAAGGTCGCTGCACAGGAAAGCGGCGGTGTTCCCCACTTCAGTCTGGGTGACGGTGCGACGCAGGGGAGCGATCGCTTCGACGTGGTGAATCATATCGAGGATGCCACCGACTGCGGAGGAAGCCAGGGTGCGAATGGGGCCAGCGGAGATCCCGTTGACCCGGATATTCTGCGGCCCCATCTCTGCCGCCAGATATTTCACATTCATTTCCAGCGCAGCTTTGGCGATCCCCATCACGTTGTAGTTGGGCACCACCCGCACCCCACCCAGGTAGGTCATCGTCACCACTGAACCACCATCGGTCATCAGGGGCTTGGCACCCCGGCAGAGCTGCACCAGAGAGTAGGCACTGACGTTGAGAGCCAGGTCGTAGCCCTCGCGAGATACGTTGCTAAAGTCGCCGCTCAGATCGTCACGATTGGCAAAGGCAAGGCAGTGGATCAAAATATCCAGCTTGCCCCACTTTTCTTTGATGGTGGCGAAGGCTTCATCTACCTGAGCATCGTTCTGCACATCACAGGGCAGAAACAGGCTGGGATTCAGCGGCTCTACCAGTTCGGCAACCTTTTTTTCTAGCCGCCCCTTTTCGTCGGGCAGGTAGGTGATGCCGAGGTTGGCTCCGGCAGCACTGAGCTGCTGGGCGATGCCCCAGGCAATGGAGCGATTGTTGGCAATACCCGTTACGAGGGCGTTTTTTCCGGTCAGGTTGAGCAGCATGAGATTAAAACTTCCCGCAATTTTCAGCGTCCGATGGTTTGGAGCACCATACGAAGAATACTGAAAAATGGGGGTGCAGAGCTAGCGTATCGAATTTCCGATAATGGAATGTTTTTCCTGATACAAAAAGTAGACTTAAAGTTGGATTAAGTGTACTAGAGATACAATTTCTTGTAACAGAAGGGCACTAAGCAGCGCTCTGACTTGACTCAGAGCATTTTTGAGCATTCTGGAATCGAAACTATATGGTAATCACAAACGACAGACCGTTAGCAGAAATGTTTCGCCAGATCAGCAGCGGAGCGTTTCCGCCAGTGGTCGAGACCTTTGAACGGGGGAAAACAATCTTTTTCCCTGGAGATCCTGCAGAACGGGTCTACTTCCTCGTTAAAGGTGCTGTCAAGCTATCGCGGGTGTATGAGGCAGGCGAAGAGATTACGGTGGCGTTGCTGCGGGAGAACAGCGTGTTTGGTGTTCTGTCGCTGATTACAGGGCAGCGAGCCGATCGCTTCTACCATGCGGTGGCATTTACGCCTGTCGAGTTGCTCTCTGTCCCCATTGAGCAGGTAGAGAAAGCACTGAAGGAGAATCCCGAACTCTCCCTGTTGATGCTCAAGGGTTTGTCTTCGCGAATTTTGCAGACCGAAATGATGATCGAAACCCTGGCCCACCGGGATATGGGATCGCGTCTGGTTAGCTTTCTTCTGATCCTCTGCCGCGACTTTGGTATCCCCACCGCCGACGGCATCACTATCGATCTGAAGCTGTCGCACCAGGCGATCGCCGAAGCCATCGGTTCCACCCGCGTCACCGTCACTCGCCTGCTGGGCGATCTGCGCCAGGACAAGATGATCTCCATTCACAAGAAAAAGATCACCGTCTACAATCCCGTTGCCCTTAGCCAGCAGTTCACGTAGGGGTGTAGCATTCGGCAGATACGTTGTGGTTGAGCGTAAAACCTCATGGCCGAATGCTACACCCCGACAGGCAGGCCGAAGTCGAAACGCCAACCCCCCCCGCATCGTGCGACAGATTTGGTCAGAATACAGTAGGCTGTATCTGTGGTTGGTGTAGGCAGAGATGACCACTGGGCTGGTCTTGATTGCGGCGATTCTGGTACTGGGCGGTGTGATTGCCACGGTGGGCGATCGCATCGGTATGAAGGTGGGAAAATCCCGCCTCAGTCTGTTCAAGCTGCGCCCGCGTCAGACTGCGACCCTGATTACGGTGATGACGGGAATTGTGATTTCCGCCAGCACCTTTGGAATTTTGTTTGCGATTGACGACCAGCTCCGGACGGGGGTATTCGAACTGGGAGATATTCAGCGGGAGCTATCGAATGCTCGCAGTCAGCTTGAGCAGGCCCGCAGCGAGAAGAACCAGATCGTGACAGAACGGGATACGGCCTTGAAGGAGCAGGATGCCGCTGAAAAACGTCTGGCCAGAATTAACCAGTCCCTGAAGCAGGCGATCGCCCAGCAGGAGCGCACCGAACAGCAGGCAACTCGACTGCGGCAGGACATTGAGCGACTCAGGGTCAACCGGGAGCGGGAAATTGCCCAGCGTGACCGGGAAATTGCCACCCGCAACTCAGAGATTCAGCAACTCCAGGCCAACCGTCAGCAGGAATTAGCCCAGCGAGACCGGGAAATTGCCGCCCGCAATGCAGTGATTGCCCAGCGCACCCAGGAAATTGAAGAACGCGAGACGCAGCTACGGGATCTGGAAAACCAGCGATCGCTGCTGGTGCAGGAAGTCCTGAACCTGGGACGCGAGTTTCAGGGCTTGCGACAGGGGAACGTCGCCCTGCTGCGCAACCAGCCACTGGCAGCAGGCGTGGCGCGAATCGTGGAACCGAGGGCGGCGACCGACGCGGTGGATCAGCTATTGCGGGAGGCAAACCGGGTTGCCCTGCTGAGGATTCGCCCTGGTACCACTGATGTCAACCAGCAGGTGATTCAAATCCCGAATGACCAGGTTGAACAGTTGGTGAACCAGATCCAGGATGGCAAGGACTACGTGCTGCGAATTATCTCTGCGGGTAACTATGTGGTGGGGGAACCCTGTGTCCTGGCCGGGTCTGCCTGTGTTCGAGTGTATGCGGTGGCTGCCCCCAACCAGATTGTGTTTCGACAAGGAGAAGTGGTTGCAGCCACCACCGCCGATCCCAGCCGAATGAACCCGGAAAGATTGGCTGAACGGATCAACTTTCTGATCGCTGCCGCTCAGTTCCGGGTGCAGCAGTCGGGAATCCTGACCGATTCGATGCAGGTCGCCGATGGTACCAGTGAAACTGTGGGCAAATTTTTTGAGCGGTTGCAGCAGTACAAAGCACCTGTCGATCTCCAGGCTGTCACGATTGCCAACACCTACACTGCTGGCCCCGTCCGCCTGGAGCTGATTGCGTCTCAGAATGGGCAAATCATTTTTAGTACGCTCTCCCCCACCGAGACTGCCCCCCAAACGGGACAGTCTCCGCAGCTTTGATTTTCTTAACGCCCGTGGTAGAACCATAGGATTCAGTTATCCTCCGTGCTCTCCTCCTGAACTTTCCCCATGACCTTTCCTGCTCAGCCTGTCATTCTCGGATTTGATCCCGGTCGCGATAAGTGTGGTCTGGCAATCGTGGGACTGGATCGCAACCTGTTCTACCACGAGGTGATCGCCTCCCAATCAGCGATCGCCACCCTCAACGAACTGCGGCAGCGCTTCCCCATCTCCGTGATTGTCATGGGCGACCAGACCACCGCAAAGGAATGGCGGCAGCGGCTCACCGACGAACTGCAAAATGCCCTCCGAGTGGTTATGGTTGATGAACGATATAGCACGCTGGAGGCACGCGATCGCTACTGGCAGATGTATCCCCCCAGAGGCATACAGCGACTTCTGCCCCAGGGGCTTCGCACCTTACCGCGACCGATCGATGACATTGTGGCAATTTTGCTGGTGGAGCGCTATTTGCAGCAACTCACGGGTCAGGCAGTGCGGTGATTTATGCGGTGATTTAAGTAAGTGGGCGTGGAAAAAGTTGCAACCCCAAAAGCTGTTCCCCGCGTAGTGGGGAACAGCTTTTGGGGTTGCAAGCTTAATCGCGCCTATCTACTTAAATATCGGCTCGAATCGTAAACGAGTAGTCCCCACCCAGTTCCAACTGATAGTCAGAGCGCTCCAGAAACCGCTCCAGCGGCTCCTTGATCAGCGCTCGTCCGAGGGAAGGCTGCACCACCAGTTCACCCTGCCGGAAGCGCCACTGAAACTGCCATTCGTAGCTATTGGCCCGCACTTCACCTTCAATCTTGCCGTTTTGCCACGACTGATGGGTAATTCGGACGTAGGCGGTGGTTTCCGGTAGCCGCTTAGAACTCACAGTCGTTCCCTCACTGGTAAAAATAGCCCGATCGCTGTACCGACTACTTCGTAACTTATCAAAACAATTAACCTGAAGCAAAAGACCTGTTGAATAGAACAGGGGATGTTTGGTTTCCATCTAAAGTTGGATTCAGGATGAACAGTCTGAAAATTACCTCCTGCATGGCCCCTAACGCCGACGGCACCTGTCGTGCCATTGCAGCTTATCTGGGCGATCGCCTCTCCATTCCCACCCAGTTCATCAACCATATTTCCTGGCAGGAGCGGGAGCAGCAATTCGACGCCCACGAAATTCAGGTGTGCTGGATCTGTGGATTGCCCTACGTCTGGAAGGCCGACTCGCCAGATGCCACTATCGAACCACTGGTAGCCCCTGTCATGCAGGGCGATCGCTACCAGAACCGTCCCATCTACTTCTCTGATGTCATTGTTCACCACGACAGCCCCTACCGGGATTTCCTGGATCTGCGGGGAACCGTGTGGGCCTACAACGAACCGCGATCGCACTCCGGCTACCTGGTGACTCGTGCCCATCTGGCCACCTTGCAAGAACGCGGCTTCTTCGGTCAGGCAATCGAGTCAGGTGCCCATCAAACCTCCCTGCAATGGCTCCTGGATGGCAAGATTGACGCCACTGCTATTGACAGCACCGTGCTGGAAACTGAACTGCGCCAGCACCCCCCCCTGCGATCGCAGATCCGCATCATTGAAACGCTTGGCCCCAGCCCTGCCCCCGTCTGGATTGTTTCAACATCGGTTCCAGTCGCCCTGCGCCAACAGTTGCGATCCCTGTTCCAGAATCTGCACACCGACCCCCAGGGACAGCAAATTCTGGAGGCAGCAGCGATCGCCCGCTTTGCGGCAGTCAGCGATCGCGATTACGACCCGATTCGCGAGATGGCCCGTCTGGCAGAATCCGTGCATCTTGCGATATGAGTCAACCAACCAGAGCAACGCCTTTCTGGCACAGAGGACAGACCTCCGGCGCGATCGCATCCATTCCCTCCAGTGTGATCAGGACCTCCGTGGGACAGCCCAGATCCACCTGAAACAGTCCTTTGGTGGCAACCAGACCGACGCCGACGGGGACTGCACCCGCACCTCGAACGATGTCCAACAACTGCCTTGCGGTGCCCCCTGTGGTCGTGATGTCGTCTACCACGAGGACGCGATCGCCTGCTGCAAACGCAAAGCCCTCAATTAAGCCGTACTGACCATCTTTCTCGCGGGCGATCGCCACCTCTGCATTCAACCGCTTCGCCACTTCAAAGGCCAGAATGCTCCCCGCCTCATTGGCTCCCAGCACAAAGTCAATTTTCTCAGCGGTAAACCGGGTGGCGATCGCCTGGAAAATTACCTCTGCGGTCTGGGGATAGCGCAACAACTTGATACAGCGAAAGAAGCGACTGGCGTGCAGACCGCTGGCCAACCGAAAGTGCCCGGTTTGGAGTGCCCCGGTTTTATCGATTAGCTCGGTGAGGGAGTGTTGCAGAGTGGGCATTGAAATGGGGAATTGGTGATAAGTGATAGGGAATGGGGGGAGTGGCATTCGGCGAACTCTTTTGGCTCAGGGATACAGCCCTTTTCGTCCTGGTGAGGTACGGGGTGCAGGGGGTGTCCCCCCTTGAGGGGGTCGGGGGGGGTGCCCCTGCGTGGGAGCACCGCCCCCACACCCCACGTACCTCACCAACATGAAAAACGCTGTAGCGTCAGACTTTCGCCTTAAGACGGAGTGATTTGGCCGGGAATCCAACAACAACATAATTTTTAGCGTCTCTCGCGTGCCCCTGCGCCGCAGGGGCACGCGAGAGACGCTAACCGAATACCTGCCGCGCGGCACTTTCCCGCCTTAAATCACAAGCCTAGCGTACCGCAGTAATCAACAGGATAGGTCGTCCAGTTGGGGCAGTCTCAGGCAGAATAAAAGGAGGTAGGCCATTGTCTGCCCTTCCTCCTCCTCCATGAAACTTTCGTCTGATCTGCAAGCAGTCACCGCCCCCCTGCTGAAGAAATTTGTGCCCAATCGTCGGTTTGTCCCCGTTCAGTGTGTCATTCTTGATCGCAACCACCACCTTGATTCCGTTCTTCCCATTCCGCAGGGACATCCGCTGACTATCCTGAGCTGGAATATTGCCAAAAACAACCGATCCAGCGATTGGATTGCAGATTTTCGAGAAATTCAGGCCACCTATGCGCCCGATATCGTGTTTTTGCAGGAGGTGTGCATCGGCGAGGAAGCGCCGCACACTCCTGGTGTTGATGACTTCAACTGGATTTATGCCCCCAACTTTTTCGATGCCCATCACCAGACCTACTCTGGTATTCTGACAGCGGCTACAGCCTATGCGGCAAAACGGCGATCGCTCACCACTCGCTCTGCTGAACCGATTACCAACACCCCCAAAATTTCCCTGATGACCGAGTACAAACTCCCCAGTCGGCAGGAAACACTGCTGGCGGTCAACACGCATCTGATCAACTTTGTGGAGTTAGGCAAATTTCAGGCGGAACTGCTGGAACTGGAAGGGGCGATCGCCGCTCACCGGGGAGCCATGATTCTGGCGGGTGATTTCAACACCTGGAACCAGTCCCGCTGGAACCTGCTGTGTGAGATGACAGCACGGCTTCAGCTTGTCCCGGTCAGCTTTCCGCTCCACGAGAGCAAAAAAATCAAGCGGTTTCTGCTGTCGCCACCGCTCGACTTCGTGTTCTACCGGGGCCTACAAGAGAACGCCATTAACTTTCGTGTCCTGGATCAGATCACGTCCTCCGATCACCAGCCGCTGATTACAGAATTCCTTTTTTAATTTGTAATTGCGTTCATTCTTGTAAGTGGTGTGGGCGAGGCTCACACCACTTAGTGCCTATCCGAAAACCGAAAACCCAAATTCTGGAAGGCGCGATGCTGTTGCATCGCGCCTTCCAGAATTTGGGTTTTCGGATAGGCTTTTACAAGAATAAGCACAATATTTCATGCCAATCATCGTATCGACTCTCTTCTTGCTGCATTCTTACGGTCAAACGCAATCCATTCCTCTTTTGTTATCCGTCGCACCTTTTTGAGTCGTTCTAATGCCCAGTTGTTGTATCCACCATTCAGATCGCATCCCATCCACTGTCGGTTCAACTGTTCTGCCACCACAACCGTTGTGCCCGATCCCGAAAACGGATCGATAATCATATCCCCTTCATTCGAGGCTGCAAGAATTAGCTTTCTGAGCAGCTCTTCAGGTTTCTGCGTTGGGTGTGGAGTGGTTTCTCCCATGCCGTTACAGGTGGTCGGAATCTCAATCACGTCTTTGGGTTTGGCACCTCCTGGATTAGGCATCCAGTCGCCTCGCTGCTTCGTAGTTCCTTTTCCGTAAGCGCTTGTTTCTGCCTGGGGATGGGCAGGATATTTCAGGGTATGCGCTCCGTAGGGAATTCGGATGTCGTCCAGGTTGAGCTTCATGCCCTCAGATTTACGAAAGTGAAGGATACTTTCATGCGCCCGACCCCAGTCGCTCCCCAAATTGGCTTTGTTTTTGTAGTACCAGACCAACCAGCGGCATCCCTTAAAGTACCTCGATGCCGGGTGTTTCAAATCGGCCAGGATTTCTGAAAAACCACAGATATAGAGAGAACCGCTGGATTTCAGAACGCGGGACGCTTCACTGATCCATTGCAACGACCATTCAATGTAGTGTTCCTGGCTCTCAAAATCGTCCCAGTCCGCCTTCTTAAGGTTGTAGGGCGGATCTGCAAAGACCAGATCAACACTTTCAGAGTTTAGCGATTGCAGCCACGCAATGGAGTCGCCTTGATAGAGCTTTCCATTGGGGTGTGAATATTGCAGTTGGAATCCTTCTGTTAGAAGCTCCAATCCTTGATGATGAAGCTGCTGTTTCTCCACCAGAGCTTCCCAAGAACGATTCGTCGGATTCCTGGACTCGTCAGACCTCGCCAAGCCGCATCACCCTCCACATTTTGCCAGCGATTGAGATTAAATATACAGCGCTTTGCGCTGACCTAAAACCAAATTTTGAGTTAGGAACCGCGCTCTGTGCGGTTCCTAACTCAAAATTTGTACCTGACGCACTGGCAAACTGGTTCAACGGCCAACCGACCGAACGCATCATATCCAGCCCGTTTGTCAGAGCCTATGGATCGATCGCCCCCTGCCGAAACGTTGAGATCTGCTGGAGGGATGGCTCTCTGGAGAGCATTGGGGCACTTTCAGCTTGCTGATGAACGAATAAGGAAAAGTTCGCTAGAGTTTACATACAGTCAAACTAAAGCTCATGAGTGTCAGGAAAGATACCCTCTTTGAACAGTTTTTAGCGCCCCTGGTGACAAACTTGCTCATCGATCGAGAGGCGCTCCGGCAGTATCACGAAAGTAAGGACTGGTCACGGGAGGGCGATCGCTTTCGTAACCCCCAACTCACCTACCCCGACTACTATCCGTTGCACAACTTCCACGGCATTGAAGGCGGCTATCTGAACCCGGCGGCAGCGGTGACCTACGATCCCATTACCCGCTATGCCCTGGCCCCCAGCGAAGATTGGGTGCGGCAGGCGCTGCTCGATCGCATCCAGACCCATCCCCGACGCATCCTCGACCTGGGCTGCGGTACTGGAACCACAACGCTTGCCCTGAAGCAGATGTTCCCTGATGCTGAGGTTGTGGGGATCGACCTTTCCCCCTATATGCTAGTCGTGGCGGACGAAAAAGCTCACCAGGCCGGACTAAAGGTCAAGTTTCTGCAGCACAACGCCGAGCAGACAAACTTTCCCAACGCCCGCTTCGACCTGATCACTGCATCGCTTCTGTTTCACGAAACTCCCCGCCCGACGTCGATTGCTATCTTGCGGGAAGCCTTCCGCCTATTGCAGGCAGGGGGTGAGATGCTGATTCTGGACGGCAATCAGTTTGTACTACGGCACACCGAATGGCTTACCCAAATCTTTGAGGAACCCTATATCCGAGAATTCGCTGCGGGCAGTGTCGATGCCTGGATGGGGGCAGTTGGCTTTGGCATGATACAAACCGATGTCGTCTGGGGCATCCACCAGGTGACCCGGGGGGTGAAACCTTTGGCAGAGCGATCGCCCAACTTCACTACAGTCGAACAAGGCAACTGGCAGATGGCGATCCCCTGGTAATCTCAAAATCCACGATCAAACATAGCGCTGCACAAAGTACAGCGCTATGCCTGCCAACGTGTTGTTATCCCATCCACCCATCCACCCATCCACCCCGTTATCCCCTCATCCCGGTGGCCAACCCATCGCACGACCGCCCAATAGATGCAGGTGCAGGTGATATA
Organism: uncultured bacterium; assembly: GCA_964630955.1. Taxonomy (GTDB): domain Bacteria; phylum Cyanobacteriota; class Cyanobacteriia; order Elainellales; family Elainellaceae; genus CAZVXA01. The sequence goes on from CAZVXA010000039.1 coordinate 19,813, forward strand.
CCGTCTGCCCGCCATCGTCACCCGTGTTAATCACCACGCGATAGCCTTTCTCCAGTCCCATCTGCTCGGCAATGCGCTTGGTGACCAGCAGCAGGTGTCCCAGCACCCGATGGTCTTCGGGAAGGGCATCGGCCAATTTCGGAATCGGCTTCTTGGGAACGACGAGAATATGAACTGGAGCCTGGGGATTGATGTCTTTGAAGGCCAGTGACAGGTCATCCTCGTGGACAATGTCGGCAGGGATTTCGCGCCGAATAATTTTGCTAAACAAAGTATCGGAATCACTCATAGGGTGTTGCCAGATTTCACTGCTGCAATTCTACGGCGGCAGCGTTCAAGAAATCCCCCCAGCAGGAGGGAGGTTCTGCCGGATTCTGGCAAATGATAGGCAACCAGGTGGCACAGGGAAAGTTTGCTTCCAGGCTGTGCAGGCGCTCCCTCGCCGTTCGCATTGCCTGATACAGCGGCATCCCAGCAGCAAACGCCTTCAAGAAATGTTGCACAAAGGACTGAGCCACTCGATCAGGAATCGGTTCCCGCATCACAATGACCTGGGGCATATGCAAATCTGCCAGATTATTGGCTAATCCCAAACCATCGCAGGAGTTGAAGATTGCTAACCGTAGCCCGCGCCGTACCGCGTGTTTGAGCGCATGTTTGAGTTGGGGAATTGTGATGCTGTCAGTGGCATTCAGCGAGAGTTGTCCGGTGCTGCCGTTGGTATGGCTGCTACTGTGTCCGGCAAAGAACAGGATGTGCCAGGACTGCTCCCAAAGGCGATCGCCCAACTCTTGACTGCTCGGCTCCACTAAAAACGTCACTTTCGCGTTCGGGATCTGGGCCAGCGCCTCCCGATCCTTCTGCAAATCTAGCCCAGTACTACTGCCCAAAACCGCCAGAATGTGAACTTGATCCTCAGCGATGGGATTCATCCCAGTCGTTTCGTAGGAGGGGGTGCTCAAAGCGACTTCAGCCTGGGAGTAGCGCTCAAAAAAGTCCCAGTTCTGCCAGGGAAGACGTTGCAAAAGGTCATCTTCAGTTTGCAAGATCACTCGAATTGAGTCTGTTGGATGGAGCTGCTCTAGCAGACGTTCCCGCAGTGGACGAAAGGTTTCGGCAGTCAGCCATTTCTGGAAAGCGTGTTGCAGTTCATCTCCCAGTCTCCGGCATTCCTCCAGCAACTCCCGCTGGCTGAAGTTGGTCACCTGGAACGGTGGCGCACCCAACCGCAGCTGCGTTTGTAGCCCACGGCGGTATGCCATCTGCCATTGTCGATACTGCTGCGCAATGTGCGGTGCGGCGGGTAATCGTCCAGTGACCTCGACGGATGGCAATGTCCCTTCGTCTCCAATCTGCAAGATCACGGGGAAACCGCTGGCGAAGTTGCCGTTGCCGAGTTTGAGGGTGACGAGCTTGTGGCGGTGGTGAGGGTGGGTGGGTGAGGGATTAGGTGTGGGGGGCTTACCCGTCAAGACCTGCATCATTTCCCTCAGGTCATGCTGGTGCTGTCGGTAGAGGGCAATTTGATCATCTTTGCTTTGGAGTTCGGCGCGGTAGCGTTCCTCTAAAAGCTGGAGGGCAGTTTGATATTCATGGCTCAATTCGGCGTGGAGGGTGGCTTTGTCTGCATTGGGAGCAACATTGACACTGACGACCACCGTGCCGTCTCCTTTATTCTCAATGCTGCGGACTGAGAGGGGCTGATCCGGATGGGTCGCCTGCACCTGGTTCAGCGAAACCGCCAGTGCCTTCCAATCCAGACCTGCATGGAGGATGAGTTCGACGGTATCCAGCACTTCTTGAAATAGGCGGGCAAAGTCTCCCGCTGCGAAGGTGCCGCTGTTGGGGCGGCGTTCCTGCTGGTTGTGTTTGAGATAAACAAAGTCACAGAGGGTGTTGTCGAGTTGCGTGGTGGCATCGATTGTCCAGGCTTCGAGGCAGGCAGCAGTGAACTGTGCTTGCCGGAAATCGGTCTGGATTGCCCGGACTTTGGTTAAATTGGCTCGTTCTAAACAGGCATTTTTCAGCAGCGCATGGCTGAGATCTGCTCCCATCAGGTTCGCATTGCTCAGGTCTGCTCCCTGCAAGTTTGCTCCTCGCAAATCACAACTGCTGTAAGACTGCCCCGCTCCCCGATGACTCACCAGCAGCTCCAGTACCGCCCGATCTGCCAGAATTGTCCCCCCAACCCTTGCCTGGTCTAGCTTCTGCGCCCGATGAAATTGAGTATGGGTGAGGACTGTCTGTCGTAAGTCAGTGCTTTTCAGAATCGCACGGGTAAAATTTGCTTCGGACAGATCTGCTCTGTAAAATCGGGTGCCGCCAAGGCTGGCAAAGGCGATCGCCACTGCCCGGTTAAAGGCAAACCGGGGATCGCCCTGCATTGCTCGACGGGCGGTGTAGGCCCCCAGGCAGGCAATCGCGATCGCCAGGATCACCCCAATCGGTGTAATCGGTGAAACCTGAACGGACACAAGGTTGAGTATCGGCAGACCAATGGTGACCAGGAGGGCCACCAGCAGCGTGAACAGCAGCGCCACCCACTCAGCCCAATTGCCAACAGCCAGATTCGCAGAGGCAACGGCAGCGATGGAGCCGACCGCTCCTCCCCCAACCGCAGCTCCGGCGGTGGAAAGCACTCCTGCGATCGCAGACGTCCACGCAATGAACCGGGCAGTTCCCGTCGGTGCGAGGGAACCGCCGCTTAACCAGGCGATCGCCATCACCAGCGCCAGCAGTCCAGCCACCAGTAGTCCTGCTGCCATCAGGGAGGGACTATACCCCAGACGCAACACGCCAATGTAGAAAGCAAGCAACACAAACAGCACCACCAGCCCTGGAGCAGCACCATATTTTTCAACATAGTCAGCACTCAAACTGTTGGAGGTGATGATCCCCGCCAGACCTGAGGCGCTTCCTGCCACCACTGAGAGCAACAGGGACAGCAACATCAACCCAATGATCCGTTGCGGTGGTAACCCCGCTCTGGCGTGGGTAAAGTTCGCCCCTTTCAAAATCGCATGGCTGAAGTCTACTCCTCGAATGTCCGCAAAACTGAAGTCTGCCCCGGTCAAATCTTGATCCCGCAGAGAACGTCCCCGCAAATTTCGACTCGAAAAGTCTGGACGCATATGGTGATTTCCACTCGCTGGATAGATGGGCAGCACTGATCACACCCCGGTCTAGAGGAATGGGCTGAATTCGAACATCCAGCCCTGGTTGCGCGTTCATTGCTGTCACCCTTGATCTCAGGGGAAACGCGATCAATTACGGAAATCCGCAGGACTTTGGGCCAGTTTTTGAATTGGCGATCGCCTCCCACTCAACCCCAGGGCAAGCATTAAGCGCCTATCCGAAACCGCAAATTCTGGCAGGCGCGACGCTACAGCGTCGCGCCTGCCAGAATTTGTGGTTTCATTTTTCGGATAGGCACTATAACCACCTTTTCTGGGCACCCTAAATCCAGGCAGATTACCCCAATTTTGAGAGTCGCTCTGTGCGGCTCTTTCGTTTTTTGGGCGATCGCACAGGGTGTTTCGAGGGAATCTATGCTGTCCAGAATCTGGAGTGCCGCCTTACTGGGAATTGACGCGGTAAAGGTTGGGGTGGAGGTCGATGTCGCGGGCGGACTGCCGGGAGTGGTGGTGGTAGGACTACCTGACACAGCGGTGCAGGAGAGCCGGGAGCGCGTGAAGGCGGCGCTGAAGAACGCTGGATATGCGTTCCCCATGCGAAAGGTAGTGATTAACCTCAGTCCTGCCGACTTGCGTAAGGAAGGCCCCAGCTTTGATCTGCCCATCAGTATCGGCGTGCTGGCCGCCACGGAGCAGGTCAGTGTGCAACTGCTGGAGGATTACTTGTTTCTGGGAGAAGTCTCTCTGGATGGGACATTGCGGGCGGTGTCGGGGGTGCTGGCGATCGCCGCCACAGCCCAGAAACTCGGCATCAAAGGTCTGGTTGTTCCCGCTGACAATGCTCAGGAGGCTGCCCTGGTGCAGGGCATCGACGTGTACGGCTTCAAGCACCTCTCCGAAGTGGCAGATTTCTTGAATGAGCCGCAGCGCTACCAACCCCTCCGGATCAACGGCAAACAGGAACTGGTGCGCAGTCAGTTTCGGGGACTCGACCTGAAGGATGTGAAGGGCCAGTCTCACGCCCGCCGTGCGCTGGAGATCGCTGCTGCGGGAGGCCATAATCTGATTTTTGTGGGTCCCCCCGGTAGCGGAAAAACGATGCTGGCACGGCGACTGCCGGGGATTTTGCCACCCCTCCAGTTTTCGGAAGCACTGGAGGTGACGCAGATTCATTCGGTGGCGGGCTTGTTGCGGGAAAAGGGAGCGTTGATTAGCGATCGCCCTTTCCGCAGTCCCCACCACTCCGCCTCCGGCCCCTCGCTGGTGGGTGGCGGCACCTATCCCCGTCCCGGCGAAATCTCTCTTGCCCATAGGGGAATTTTATTTCTTGACGAACTAACAGAATTCAAACGCGATGTCCTCGAATTCCTCCGTCAACCGCTGGAGGATGGTCAGGTCACTATCTCCCGCACCCGTCAGTCCGTCGCCTTTCCCGCCCAGTTCACCCTGGTCGCCAGCACGAACCCCTGCCCCTGCGGCTACTACGGTGATACGGTTCAACCCTGCACCTGTAGCCCCCGCCAGCGCGAAACCTATTGGGCCAAGCTTTCCGGTCCCCTGATGGATCGTATTGACCTCCAGGTGGGCGTCAACCGCCTGAAGCCAGAGGAGATGACCCAGCAGTTGAACGGTGAAGATTCTAAAACTGTGCGAGAGCGCGTCGAACAGGCGCGACAGCAGGCCAGCCTCCGGTTCAAAGATGAACCCCTGCGCTGCAACGCCGAAATGCAAACTCGCCACCTGAAGCAGTGGTGCGGCCTGGACGATAAGACCCGCACGCTCCTGGAGAACGCTATCCGTAAGCTGGGACTATCGGCACGGGCAACCGATCGCATTCTCAAGGTGGGCCGAACGATCGCCGATCTGGCGGGCGACGAAACCCTCCAGTCTCACCACGTCGCAGAGGCGATCCAGTACCGCACGATCGATCGGATGCAGTAATCGTGGGCGATCGCCCCTCATTTTTGTTTCGCCAATTCCCTCGCCTTTGTCTCCGGATCAAATTTCAGGTCGGGGTTCCATGCGAGGGCTTTGCGGAATAGGGCGATCGCTCTCTCAACCTGACCGTCTTTTGCCAGTTGTTCGCCTTCTCGTATCCAGGCCGGGGCAGCGTTTTTGAGGCGATCGGGGGTGTGGCAAACGTGGAGAGTTTCGAGCGCTTCAGGGTGAGTCATAAAGTAGGGCTGGAGATAATTGCAGCCGCCAAGAAGGAGAGCGTCAAGCCCATTGAGTTTCACCATTCCGTTTGCTCCTGCGGTGGCAATGAGTTTGCCATCGGGGCTAAAGCTGACATTGCTGCCCCCAAACTGATCAGTGATTTGCTTGCCGTCTAAGCTCCACAGTCGGGCAGTACCATCGTCTCCTGCGGTGGCAACAAGTTTGCCATCGGGGCTAAAGCTGACGCTGCCAACTGGACCCTGATGCCCTTTGAACTCGCTGATTAGCTTGCCGTCGAGGCTCCACAATTTTGCAGTGCCATCGCTTCCTGCGGTGACAATTAGTTTGCCATCGGGACTAAAGCTGACGCTGAGCACCTGACCCTGATGCCCTTTGAACTCGCTGATTAGCTTGCCGTCAAGGTTCCACAATTGAGCCATGCCATCTGCTCCTGCCGTAGCAAGCTGCTGGCCATCCGGACTAAAACTGACGCTGTTGAATCGGCCCTGATGCACTTCGATCTTGCGGATTTGCTTACCGTCGAGGCTCCACCGAACTGCACCACCATCTCCTGCCGTAACAAGCTGCTGGCCATCGGGACTAAAGCTAACACTGTAGACTGTACCCGGCTGATGCCCCCTGAACTCTCTGATTAGCTTGCCTTCGAGGCTCCACAATCGAGCCGTACCATCATGTTCTGCCGTAGCGAGGTACTTACCATCCGGGCTAAAGCTGACACTCATGACCCAATACTTTTGCCCTTTGAACTCTCTGAGTAACTGACCCTCAAGGCTCCACAATCGGGCAGTGCTAAAGTCTCCTAAATCTCCAACCGTGGCCAGGTGTTGGCTATCGGGACTAAAGCTGACACTCTTGACCCAAGCCTGATGCCCCTTGAACTCGCTGATCTGCTGACCGTCGAGGCTCCACAATCGAGCCGTACCGTCGTCTCCTGTGGTGGCGAGGTGCTTGCCATTCGGACTAAAACTGACACTGTTGACTCCCTCACCTTTGAACTCGCTGATTAGCTGACCCTCGAGGCTCCACAATCGGGCTTTGTCATAATCTGCCGTGGCGAGGGACTTGCCGTTCGGGCTAAAGCTGACACTCTTGACACCGTACTGATGCCCCCTAAACTCGCTGATTAGCTGACCGTTGAGGCTCCATAATCGGGCGATGAGATCGTGTCCTACCGTAGCGAGGTACTTGCCGTCCGGGCTAAAGCTGACACTGTTGACCCAATACTGATGCCCTTTAAACTTTCTGATTTGCTGACCGTCAAGGCTCCACAATCGCACAGTCTTATCTGCTCCTCCCGTGGCAAGCTGCTTACCATCGGGACTGAAGCTGACACTGTTGACTCCCCCCTGATGCCCTTTGAACTCTCTGATTTGCTGACCGTCAAGGCTCCACAATCGGGCAGTGCCATCTGCGCCTGCGGTAGCAAACTGA
>CAZVXA010000039.1:26655-37903 GCA_964630955.1 uncultured bacterium
TTGCCATCGGGACTGAAGCTGACACTGTTGACCGCACCCTGATGCCCTTTGAACTCTCTGATTTGCCGACCGTCGAGGCTCCACAATCGGGCAGTGCCATCTGCGCCTGCGGTAGCAAACTGATTGCCATCGGGACTGAAGCTGACACTGTTGACCGCACCCTGATGCCCTTTGAACTGATTCTGTTCTTGAATACCCTCAAAAATCGTTCTCAGGGTTGAAAGTGGATTCACCGTTGGATACTGGCTCAGAGGGTTGTCACCAACCAGCGTTTTCAGTTTTTGAGCAGTTCCCATCGCTGCGACCAGAGTGTCGAGCTGACTGCGCTGAAATTGCCCCAGATGAGAAATGGATTGTTGCTCCATTTGGGTCAAAACTCGCGCTTCGTTAAGCTGTCGGTAGGAGAAGTAGCCCACCCCTCCCAGCGTTGCAAAGGAGATACCCATTGCGATCGTTGCCAATCGCAGGCGGCGCTTTGATTTCTTACCCTCTTCTAGAATCCGCTGTTGTGCATCCTCGGCTTCGCGGCTTTTGATGATGTAGTTCTTCTGCTGTTCGGTGGGTTGGGGTTCTTTATCAGTGGCCTGTTCAAGCCAGGTTTCGGCTTCGAGCAGGTCATCGCCCCGCAGCAGAAAGCTGTCGTTGCGGCCTTTGTTCTCCCATTCCAGGGTGCGAACCAGCAGGCGGGTGTGAGAGCGGACGTGTTCCAGGTCGGTGGCGATCGCCCCCATCAACACTCCAAACTGTTTCTCAAAGTCGTTCTGCTCCCGAAACAAGATCCAGTTCGGTTTTCGTAGCTCCTCGTGGACATCTCCATCGGCAAACCCACCCCGACAGACCACCGGAATCATGCGCTTGTTGTGTCGGACGGCGTGGTTCACCTCGTCCGCGCATACACTGGAAGCCACTGAATCGGGGCTGATAATACACACAAATGTATCGGCCCCCTCAATCCCCCGCTGAATCTCCTTCCACCAGTCTGCTGTAGGAGGAATATCAATCCAGTCGATCCAGGCGCTCTGTCCCGCATCCTTGAGGGCCTGTTGCAGTTTCTGGGCAAATTCCTTATCTCGACGGGAGTAAGAGATGAAAACGTCGCTCATGGGGGCAGTGGTAGAGCATATTTTTCATCTAAGGTATCAATATTACTTTGGGAAGTCGAGCGCTTTTGATTGGTTAAACAGCAGCTCTATCCTCCTCAGACTTCAGCGATCGCTCATGTGCCCCATCATGCCAGAACCCCCGCCAGTTTCCTTTCCCGTGAAACGATACTTAGGAAATTGATTCCCCCCAGAATTGGGGGGCCAGGGGGGCGCTCCGGCGAACACTTACTACGCTTCGACGACTTGTACACACACATAGCCCTACCCAGAGGCAAGCATTTAGGGAGAGCCAAAATCCCTACATCGCACTCGACAACACTGTCGGCATCGTCGCCTTCCTCAGCGGCAGCTTCACCACAAACGTCGTCCCCAGCCCCTCCTGACTGGTAAATGTGATCTCACCCATGTGCTGCGCCACACACTGACGCACGATCGCCAATCCCAGTCCTGTGCCGCGAATCGTATTCACGTTACTGGCGCGGTGGAACAGCTCAAACAGACGGGGCTGATCCTCCTGGGGAATGCCGATGCCGTGGTCGGAGATCTCAAAGACGATCCAGCGATCGCTACAGGTCAGCATGAACTCGATCAGGCTACCTGCGGGGGAGTACTTGACGGCGTTCGAGAGGAGATTGGTGAGGATCGATCGCAGCAGTTTGGGGTCGAGGAAGGCTTCACCGTAGGCTTCACCGACGTGGAAGGCGATCGGGTGGCTGCCGTGGATGCTGAGGCGCATCTCATCCACCAGGTTCTGGCAGAATTGCACCAGATTCAGGGGTTCCGGATTAAAGTTCATCTTTCCGGCTTCTGCCTTACCCAGCACCAGCACGTCCTCGATCATCTGGTTCATCGTTTCCAGGGAAGCGCGGCTGCGCTGGTAGTATTCCTGGCGCTTGGCTTCGGGGGCCATGTGGCCGTAGCGCTCCAGCAGTTCTAGTGACGTGCGGACAACCGTTAAGGGGGTGCGTAGTTCGTGGGAAACCATCGCCACAAAGCGAGATTTCAGTTCGTTTAGTTCTCGTTCCTCCTGGAGAGCCAGCCGCATTTCGTCTTCCGTGCGTTTGCTGTCCCGGATGAGCTGCTCCCGGACGCGAATGCTGTCCACCATCGTCTGGAAGACATCTGCCAGCGTGTTCATCTCATCGGGGAAGTTACTCGGTTTTGAGAAGGATAGATCGACGGCGTAGCCTCCCGCGCTGATTTGTTTGGCAGATTGGGTTAATTCCCGCAGACGGCGGGTCAAAATCCCCGACAGCACGTAGATCAGCAAAAAGAAGACGCTGTAGGTGGCAATGAAGGAGATAAACACCCGATTGCGAATCGCTGCCTGGAGCTGACGCACATACCCGGCCTCGATGTCCAGTCCCAAAATGGCCACGATTTCATTGCGACTATTCCTCAGGGGGGCGAATGCCGAGAGCCAGGTGCCCCATTCGTCGGTATAAATCTTCTCTGTCTCGTAGAGTTGGCCTTCCCTCAACACCCGGCGCGCCGCAATCCCTGCTTTATCAGACTGGAGGAATTTTGCCGCTTTGGCCGGATCATACAGCGACCACAGATCGACCAGGTAGATAATCTCTGGTTCTCCAGGGGCAACGGCAGATGGCCCAATCCGGCGCTTGGGCATGGCATCGCCAACGGCATAACTGTAGAGCCAGACGCGGGGTTCAATCGAATGGACTGTGGAGAACCAGGCGAGCTGATTCAGGTAGCGGGGGTCATCCGAGAATCCCTGAGCGTTGGGTTTGCCCTCCGCGTAGAGTGACATCAGTTCTTCCACATCGACACCAGCAATCGCCCCCGTCAGGGTCGATCGCATATCCGTGCGGAGGCGGGCGATCACCTTCTCAGTGGTATAGGTGTAGAACCAGTAGAACGCCCCGGCAAACACCAGACTAAACACAAGGCTAAAACCCACCAAAAGCTTGACCCGCAAACTCACAGGCTTGAGTAGCGTGTTTGCGATCAGCGAGGTAACCTGAGGCTGTCTGGAGAACGGTTTGGGCAAATTCACCTCAAAGGTGTGAGAAACTTTGCAAAAATGAGCAGCACCCTTTAGCTAAAGCAATCTTAGATCAATCACTTGAATGCGGCCACTCATAACCATTCTTTTAAAATCCCCAGCTCGCACCATTTAACAAAATGAAACTTAATTTTCCCCGATTAACGCGATCGCGCTGACTGGCAGCCGACCGACGTTTTGATTTCTCCAGTTCAAAGCACGAAAGTCATGGCAGTGTGCCATTGTCCGACAAACGATCAATCAAACTGTATCGAATCAGCCGGAAACATACAGATTGAGTCCCTTCGTACTAACGACACTCAGGATAGCTGGCGTGACAGGGAGGATTTTTAGCTTCGAAGTCTGTTGGAGCGATCGGCAGTACATGGGAGACGACGGAAGTCAAAAAGATAACTGTAGTAAGTAGAAGTTCCATGGTGGTAGTGATAGATGCGACCTGATGACATATTGACTCAGGGGCAACAGGTTCTCAATCCGAGCATCCAACTAAAACTGGGGAAACTGCTTCTCCAGAATCTGTAGATCCACGGGTTGCAGTATAAACAATCACGAGCTTTACTGTATAGCAACTGTTTCATGAGAAGTAAACCAGAACTCAATTCTCACTTCTCAATGGGTACAAGCATTGCTACAGTTTGGACGCTCAAATACTTCCTTAAGGTCTTACGCCAAATTGCTGAGTAAGACCCCTCAATATCTACCTGATTAAATTTAAGATTCCCGGCTGCTCCAAGATTTGCTCATCTCCAGAGTAATTTTGTTGGCCAACCGATCAGACCTGTAGCCAAACCTATCCCGTACAAGATGACGAACTGACAGTCTCAAAAGTGACCATCCGGACGCGCTGATTTTAGCGTGAAATACGAGGGTAGAGCATGACTTTAAGCCTTTTCAATGGAAGCGATCGCCATGAGCAAGCCTATCGCCCATCCGGATTTATTGACACTCCTGAAGCAGGGGGCTGACGCCTGGAATGAGTGGCGGCAGACGCATCTCTCTCGCCTTGGAATCAAGCTTGACCTGAGCGGCGTCGCTCTGCAGGGGAGCGAATTGCGGGGGGTCGTTCTTAGCAAAGCGATTCTTACCGATGTGGATTTACACGAAGCCGATTTGATTCGGGCAGACTTTCATCAGGCCAACCTGAAGGGGAGTAACCTCAGCGGTTCAACGTTGCAATGGGCCAACCTGCACGAAGCCAACCTGGAGCGAGCCAATCTCAACAGCGCTGACCTGATGGAAGCCAACCTGGAAGTTGCGGTGTTGACGGAAGCTCAACTGCGGCAGGCCAACTTGCAGAAAGCTAGGCTGTACCTGGCCGTTCTCAATCGAGCAGATATTCGCAATGCAGACCTCTCCCGTGCAGATTTGAGCGGCACTGACCTGAGTGATTCTGACCTGCGTGGGGTCAATCTCCGATCGGCCAACCTGAAGGGAGCCAACTTAAGCAGCGCCAATCTAGCTTTTGCCGATCTGACCGATGCCAACTTGCAGGGAGCCAACCTCCAGGGATCGAACCTCAGCGGCACCGACCTTTCCAGCGCTGACTTTCGAGACTCCGACCTGTATGGAGCCAACCTACAGGAGGCTTATCTTTATCGGGCAATGCTGCGAGGAGCCGATCTGCGTTGGGCTGATATGACCAACGCGGATTTAACGGGCGCTGATTTTACGGCAGCTATCCTGGACGACGCAGAGACCCAGGGAGCGACCTGGTAGTAAGGAGATTTCTACGAAATACGAAAATTCTGCGTTGTGTGGATGTCTCCTCCGCGCAGCGGAGGAGACATCCACACAACGCAGATAATTGCATTGCTAGAAATCTCCTAACTTTACGGCTATGGAGTCGCTTCAGACATAACGGTCATTTGACTCATATCAGCGGGGGAAAGGTAGTCGTGCAACACCTGACCATCGCGGAACCAGACAATCCTTTGGGTGAGTCGAGCCACTTCGGGTTCGTGGGTCACCATAACGACGGTGATTCCACTGGCATTGAGTTCCCGGAAAATGTTCATTACTTCTTGAGTGGTGCGAGTGTCCAGTGCTCCGGTTGGTTCATCCGCCAGGAGTAATACAGGACGGTTGACGATGGCACGGGCGATCGCCACACGCTGCTGCTGTCCTCCAGAGAGCTGGTTGGGACGGTTGTTCAACCGATTGGCCAGACCGACGCGAGTCAGTGCTTCTTCGGCTCGCTCCTGCCTTTCCTGGCTGGGCACGCCTGCATAGACCATAGGCAGCATCACGTTTTCCAGGGCGGTGAGCTGCGGCAACAGGTGAAACTGCTGAAACACAAAACCGATCTTGCGATTGCGAACGTGAGCCAGTTCGGCATCTGGCAGGTAGGCGACATCTACTCCGTCCAGATAGTAGCGTCCGTCTGTAGGCCGATCGAGACAGCCAATGATATTCATTGCTGTGGATTTGCCAGAACCCGACGGTCCCATGATGGAGCAGTACTCTCCTGCGTTCACGATGAGATTGACATCCGACAGCGCTCGCACCTCCGTATTCTCGGAGCCGTAGATCTTTGAGATGTGTTCAAGACGGATAATCGTTTGCATGGTTTTTACTGTTACGCATGAATTAGGGAGATTTCTGGCAATGTCATGACTTGTGTTGAGTGCAGCTTCCTCGCCCAGGGAAGCTGCACCCAGTGGAAATCTCCTAAGCACTCCGCAGGGCAACAATCGGATCCAGCTTGGCAGCCTGACGGGCAGGCACCACACCAAAGAACAGACCAATGCCACCCGATACCCCCACCGCCAACACAACTGCGGTTGTAGAGACACCTGCTTTCAGCGGAGTGACGGCAGACACCAGAGTCACACCTCCGACGCCAATTACCGTTCCAATCACGCCACCAATTGCTGACAGAATCACCGCCTCGATCATGAACTGCATCAGGATATCCTGCTCCGAAGCACCGATCGCCTTTCTCAGACCAATTTCCTGCGTTCGTTCCCGCACCGACACCAGCATGATGTTCATGATGCCGATGCCACCCACGAACAGGGAGATTCCGGCGATCGCCGCCAGCATCAGGGTGAGGGCATTGGTGACGTTGCCCACAATCTCCAGGGCGTCCTTCTGGCTGCGAACCGTGAAGTCGTCTTCGTCGATAATCTTATGGCGCAGGCGCAGCAGGTTTGTAATCTGGAACTGAGCGGCGTTAATCGATTCCTGGTCACGGGCAGTGATAGAAATCGCGGTGACTTGAGTCCCATAGGGAGAGGAGTTGCCCGTAATCTGGCTGGCCATTGTGGTTAACGGAATATAGGCAATGTCGTCCTGGTTCGTCCCCAGGAATGCACCTTTGGCCTCCATCACGCCGATCACCTGGAAGCTAATATTCTTGATGCGAATTTCCTGGCCAATGGGGTCAGACGCACCAAACAGGCTTCTTGCCAGGTCAGCCCCTAAGGCAACAACTCGTTTGCTCCGCTCCACATCCAGTTCTGAGATGAATCGCCCCCGTTCCACTGGGAAACTACGGACGATGGGAAATCCTTCATTGGTTCCCAGAATCAGGCTACTGGTATTGCGATTGCGGTAAACAATGGACTGCTGCGACTGGAGTTGAGGCGCAACGCCACTGACAGTGGGTACCTGGGAGGCGATCGCTTCAGCATCTTCCAGGGTCAGGGTGCGGGGCACATCGAAGGTGCGCTGACGCGCCGAATCACTCCCCGGAATCACAAACAGCACATTAGGGCCGAGGGACTCAAACTGCTCCGAGGCATATCGCTGTGCTCCCTGCCCCACGCCTACCATCGTGATCACGGAGGCGTTCCCAATGATGATACCCAGCATGGTGAGCGCACTGCGGAGTCGATTAGCCGTCAGGGTTTTGACGGACATTTTGACGCTTTCAACGAGATCCATGATTGCTATTGCCCCTCCTGATTGGGGTTCATCCATTTCTTCTGTTCGTCTGTGGGTAGGTCGGTAAAGACGCGGTCACCCGGTTGGAGTCCCTCCAGAATCTGGGTCTGGTCATCCACAGCGGTTCCCAGCGTCACGGGGCGGAACTCTGGTCGGTTTCTGGAGTCGGGGATTAGCACACCAGACTGCCCGTCCTTCGTCACGATCGCCACTGTGGGAACTACAATTGCCCCATTCAGGCGATCGCCCAGGAAAGTTAGATTCGCGTTCATGCCTGAGCGCAGCCTGTCTAACCCAGAGGTAATTTCGATGCGCACCTGGAAGGAGGTCACATTTTGGCGCACCACAGCTTCCGGGGCGATTACCCGCACCCGTCCCTTAAATACCTGGTCGGGCAGGGCATCGGCCCGGATTTCCACTTCCTGCCCCAGTTTTACCTGCTCGATATCCACCTCAGGTACGTCGGCCAGCACTTCCAGGCCATTGGCCAGCGCTACGATCGCCGTCGAAGTCGCCGAAGAAGCGTCAGACGCAGAGGTGGTGGGGGTGACAAATGCTCCTTCGGTGGCATACTTCTGCGTGATGATGCCGTCAAAGGGAGCACGGATAATCGTGTCTTCACCGCTGACCTGGGCACTTTGCAGGTTGGCGATCGCCTCTGCCAGTTGGGCCTCTGCATTGGCGATATCTTCGGTGCGGGAGCCGCTCCGAGTCAAACCCAAAGCTTCTTGAGCAGAACGGAGGGTCGCCTGAGCCTGATTGACAGCAGCCTGGGCGGTACGGGCATCGTTGATCACGGCATCGAGGGCATCGCGGGAGATTGCCCCTTCCGCAAACAACGATTGATTACGAGACAACCGCTGATTCGCCAGAGCCAACCGGGACTGAGCATCTGAAACACGCGCCTGGGCTTGGGCAACATCGGCTTGCCGCTGGGCAATTTCTTCAGGGCGACTCCCTGCCCGCAGCTTGTCGAGCTGAGCCTGGGCCTGGGCAACCCGTGCGCGGGCCTGGGCAATCCGGGGTGTCACATCGTCAGATTGCATCTGGGCAATAATCTGACCCCGTTTGACGCGATCGCCCTGATCGACATAAAGCGTTTGAAGAATTCCGGCAGCTTTCGGACTCAGGTTCACCGTCTGGATCGGCTGCACTCGGCCACTGGCGGTAATGCGCACCGTCAATGCCTGAGACTCGACGGGAACTGTATAGCTGCTGAGGTCGGGGGCCGCGGTCTGCTGCCGGATGGCCAATACACCCACCGTGCCTGTTCCGACCAGGCCCGCTGCCACCAGCCCGATGATCCAGGGGGAGGGTTGTCGAACTTTACCAATCATTGGAAGTTGCATAGGTCAGATCCAAAAAATCACAAAGAGAAGGAAATAAGCAGAATTGGTGGTTAAAGCAGGTGAATTGGTTTCAGATAACAGGTAATCGGTAATTGGTGGTAAGGGAGCTATTTGGTTTTGGCTTTGAGGCGTTCGGCTTGTTCCTGTTCCCATCGCTGATTGAGAACCGGGAGTTCGCGTTCCCAGAAAGCATGAATGTCGTGCATTTCCTGGAGTCGGTTCTGGAGTTGAGGAGGGTAGCCTTTGATCAGTTCCAGACCTTTTTCGGCTAGCTTGCGGAAGGCAGTAATTTGAGCAAGTCGCTGCTCAGTCATGTGAGACCAGGAGTTGGGCTTGATCTGGAAGTAGTCGCGGCGATCGCCTGGTAAACTTACCCTTTCGATCAGACTGAGCTGAATCAGCAGACGGGTCATCGAACTGATGGAGCCTTTGCTGGCCTGCAGTCTTTCTGCCAACTCACCACTGGACTGTTGCTGGGGACTGGAGATTAACAGCCAGCCAAAGATACGCCCTGCCATGCGGGGCAGGCCCACGCCTTCAAACATCAAACCCATCTCTTCAACGAACTGGGCCTTTTCTGAAGTCGATTCGTCTGCCAAAGTCTCGCTCTCGTAAAACTCCTTTACTCTCATCATAATTGTTTTCCAAGTTTCAGTACTTACTGAACAATCAAATCATTCTGTCTTGGTTGATTTACTTTTTTATGTTAGTCAGTTTGCCCTCCAGTCCGCCTCACCCAACGGGATAATCCCAGTGGACTAAAACCACATCCAGTGAACGAACGTCAGTCAAGGAGCGATCGCCGTCAAGCCTGCCTCTGATTGTAAACATTGTTTAAGATTAAGTCAGTGGGCGTGGAAAAAGTCGAAACCCAGAAAGCTGTCCCGTCTGCGCAGCGGACGGGACAGCTTTCTGGGTTTTAAGCTTAATTGCGCCTACCTATTGATTAGCAGCGGTATTTCCATCCATTACTATGACCACGACGCAAACAGTTCCAGTCAAGACAGCCTACTGGCAGTGGCGCGGCTTTCCCATTCGATACCAGCAGGCGGGCGATCGAGGAGAGGCGATCGTGCTAATTCATGGGTTTGGCGCATCGAGCGATCACTGGCGTAAGAACCTGCCCGCGTTGGGGGAGACGAATCGGGTATTTGCGATCGACCTGATTGGGTTTGGTCTCTCCGCAAAACCTGCCCCAGGTGATCCCCTGTATTACCGCTTTGAAACCTGGGCAGACCAGATTGTCGATTTCTGCCGGGAGGTGATTCAGGCTCCCGTCTTTCTGGTAGGAAACTCCATCGGCTGTATTGCGGCGCTCCAGACAGCCGTAAGTCACCCCGAATGGGTCAAGGGCGTAGCCATGCTCAACTGTTCCCTACGGATGCTCCACGAGCGCAAACGGGTGAATCTACCGCGCTACCGTCAGGTTACCTCGGTGTGGCTCCAGCAAATTTTGCAAAAGAAGGCGATCGGGCACTACTTCTTTTCACGCATCGCCCGTCCTAAAGTGATTCGCAACATTTTGATGAAGGCTTATGGGCGCAAAGAAGCCGTCACCGATGAGTTAGTACAACTGCTTCTAAAACCTGCCGCAGAGGATGGCGCAGCTGACATCTTCCTGGCCTTCATCAATTACGCACAGGGGCCTCTGGCCGAGGATCTCCTGCCGCAGGTGGGTTGTCCCGTTTTGATCCTCTGGGGCACGCTTGATCCCTGGGAGCCGATTGCCCTCGGTAAAGCCTACGCCGACTATCCCGCTGTAGAGAAATTTATCCCTCTGGAGGGGGTTGGCCACTGTCCCCAGGACGAAGCGCCAGAGCTGGTCAACCCAATTTTGCAGACCTGGGTCTGCTCCCACAGCGCCGCTGATTAGTCTTTCCTATGGCATCCTTCAGGATCATTTCAGCCGCGCCTATTTCGATGGTGACTATAAGTTCATACAATGGGAGCATTCAATAGGAGATCTCCCTATGCCCGCAGCAGTAGGCGTCATTCAGACCGTCGGTTTTCCAGGCATTTTGGCGGCCGCCGATGCGATGGTTAAAGCGGGGCGCGTCACGCTGGTGTATTACGGTCTGGCGGAGCGGGCAGAATTTCTGGTCGCAGTGCGAGGGAGTACCTCAGAGGTGAGGCCAGCGGTTGAAGCAGGCGTCGAAGCAGCCAAGCAAGTCTACGGTGGTAAGGTGGTGGACTACTGGATTATTCCCAATCCGCCCCAGAACCTGGAGGTTGTACTACCCATTAAATACACGTCCAAAGTTGAGCGGTTTATGTAGAGACGTTGAGACGTTGAGAGGAAGCCAGTCTCAAGGCTGGCAGTTCAGTTCAGAGTTCACAGGAGAAAGCGATGCCGGTTGCGGTTGGGGCACTTGAGACAAGAGGATTTCCTGCGGTATTGGCCGCAGCCGACGCGATGGTCAAGGCGGGTCGGGTGACGCTGGTGGGCTACATTCGGGCAGGCAGTGCCCGGTTCACGGTGATGATTCGGGGCGATGTCTCCGAAGTGAAGCAAGCGATGGATGCAGGTATTGAAGCGGCTGAGAACACACCCGGTGGTGTGCTGGAAACGTGGGTGATTATTCCCCGTCCCCACGAAAACGTGGAGGTTGTACTGCCGATCGCCTTTACCCGCGAAGTTGAGCCGTTCCGAGATGGAGTTGATATGGCTCGTTTGCCTCAGGGGAACGGTTCCACCTGATGATGAAAAAAAGGGCGGCATTGCCGCCCTTTTTTAGTGTGCCCTTTTTAGTGGGGAGGGGGGCGGTGCAAAGTACTGCCCCGCTTTCTATTGCGTTTCTCGGTCTAGTGAAGTACAGATTTTTGTGAGAGATCCGCTCCGCGCGGCTCTCTCACAAAAATCTGTACCTTATCCAAGCGCGAAGCGCTAT